>JAFGIT010000419.1 GCA_016929465.1 Candidatus Coatesiibacteriota bacterium
CATTTGGCCGAAATGCGAAGGAAGGCCGAGGCGATAGACGACCCCGACATCGACTTTGACTTTCCCAAGAAGGCGTGGGAGAAGGCAAAGATAGGTCGCTGTTACTTCTCTCGCGAGAACGGCTTGGGGGAGCCGCTTCCGACCTTCTGCCTCAAGATACCGACCGGCGGGGGGAAGACCCTGCTTGCAATCAAGGCAATTGATCTTGTGAGTGCGATTTATCGAAAAAGACAGACCGGCTTGGTTCTCTGGATTGTGCCCACGGTACAGATCTATCGGCAGACGCTGAGAAGCCTCAAGGACAGAGACCACCCGTATCGACAGCATCTCGACATAGCAAGCGCTGGACGGACGCTGATCTTGGAGAAGACAAGCAAGTTCTCGCCGCTCGATATTGATGAGAATCTTGTGGTTCTCATGCTAATGCTCCCCTCCGCGAATAGACAGACGAAGGACACGCTTCGGATCTTCAAGGACAGCGGCGGCTTTCAGCAGTTCTTTCCCGCCGAGGACGACATCAAAGGGCAGGAGGACTTCCTACGGACATTTCCCAATCTCGATACCTTCAATATGGAGACTGGCTTTTGGGGAAGGCAGATTAAGACATCGCTTGGCAATGCTCTGAGGACTATATCCCCGATGGTCATTCTGGATGAGGGTCACAAGGCCTATAGCGAAGGCGCGCAAGAGACTCTGCGCGGCTTCAATCCCTGCCTCATCGTGGAGCTGTCCGCCACTCCCTCCGAACGAAGCAATATACTCGTCGATATTACGGGCCGCGAGCTGCACGATGAGGATATGATCAAACTGGACCTCCATGCGGTAAACAAGGTGAGTCCAGAGTGGAAGGACACTCTTCTAGATGCGATAAATCGGCGAGCTCAACTCGAGAAGGTGGCGATTGAACATGGATCGCGCACCGGTATCTATATCCGCCCAATCTGCGTAATCCAGGCTGAGCGAACGGGCAAAGACCAGCGCGGCGGTAAGCACATACATTCTGAGGATGTCCGCGAGCATCTAATAAAGGTCATCGGGATTCCGGCCGATCATGTCGCAATCAAGACGAGCGAGAAGGACGAGATCAAAGAGGTTGACGATATCGGAGGGCTTCTCTCTCCAGACTGCCAGATACGCTACATCATCACGAAACAGGCGCTTCAAGAAGGTTGGGATTGCGCATTCGCTTACGTGCTCGCGATATTGACCAACCCCTCATCCAAGAACGCTCTCACGCAGCTTGTAGGCCGAATACTGCGACAACCTTATGCTCGCAAGACGCATGTCAAGGAACTGGACGAGAGCTATGTCTATAGCTTTCAGAGGCGCGCCGGTGATCTATTGGATTGTATCAGGAGGGGTTTCGACCGGGAGGGATTGGGCGATCTGCGAGGCCATATCGCCGTGGATCAAGAAGAAGGCGCAAAGCAACCTTCCAAGCAGATTACAGTCAATGAGCGCTTTGCGGAAGCGGCGAGGCGAACCATCTTGCCCGTGTTTGTCGTTAGAAACAATGGTGGCTGGCGGCCCGTCAATTATGACATGGACATCCTATCTCGAATATCATGGGATCAAATCGATCTTGCGCCCTTATCGGAACTGACGCTTTCCTCCCCCGAGACGCGCGAGGTAGAGCAGGTGATTTCGCTCTCAAATAGTAGTATATTGGGGTCGGCAGAGCTAAAGGAGTTAAGGAAATTCCAGGCAGCCGGCGCCCACGTTGATCCGTTGTTCGTGACACGCCATATCTCAGATATCGTGCCAAATCCCTGGCGGGCCTACGAAATGGCAAGGAGTACCTTGACCCAACTACGTGAAGTCCCCGGCGATAAGGACAAACGAGAGCAGCTCATTTCCAGCAATTTCACCTTCATAATATCTGAATTACGCAAGCGATTGATGAAAGAGAGAGACCGCTTATCCAAGAGCATCTTTCGAGCCATGCTGAAGGATGATCAGCTTCGCTTCCTCGTTATTGGCAATGACATGAGCTGGACACCTCCAAAGTCAATATCCGTTCCTGCGACAGCTAAGAGACTTACAAGAGCCGATGGTGGCCAGCTTGAGCTCAACTTATTTGACTTTGTGCCCGAAGACGATTTCAACGAGCTCGAAAAAGCTGTAGCGTGTTATCTAGAGGACCAGACACGGCTATTCTATTGGTTTCGCAACAGGCCACGACGGGACTACTATATCCAAGGTTGGAAACGGCACCGCATCTATCCCGATTTCATCTTCACGGCCTGTGATGAGGATAGAACCGAGGGGACATCCGATTTTGACAGCGTGTACGTCCTGGAGACCAAGGGATTGCATCTGAAAGATAGCGATAGAACCGCTTACACAAGTGAACTATTCGCCATCTGCACCGAGCAAGCTAAGGCTCGAAGCCTAAATCAGCTTGGCCTCGAGATAAAGGACAAGATTCTGCGCTATGAGGTCTTGGCGGAGGATGAATGGCGAGCCAGACTGAATAGCATGCTTCAGGGATGACGAGATTCTCCCGGTTTGAGGAGTTCACGATTTGTCCGCCTTATATGAGCACCCACACGGCTCTGACCCTTGCAGAGAATGATCTTAAATTGAACTGGGCGTCATATCGAGATCGTTATGTGGAGGACCTATGAATAACGCAGATGAAGCCATGGTTCAGAGGAACATCGAGCTGAGCGCGGAGTTCAGCAGATACCTTTTCGAGCATCCCGAAATCGAAGCGGCCCTACCAAAAGGCGCGGAGATCGTTTTTCTTCCGGACTTCGATGTTGACCTTTGCGCGTATAACAGTCAGCTCGGCAGAGAAATGGAGGCCAGAGGCGAGAGGGTGGTGTCCGTGCTAGTCGGGCCTTTGCGTGAGAAGATCATTTCCCGTATTGAGTCTATTGCTGTTCAGGTCTGAGTGATTCCCCGCCGCGACCACGCTCCCCTTGATAATTCGCCCGCTGGTTGAGTATCCTGTCCGAAATAATCTCGCGGGTTACATAGGCGGGAGATTTCGGTTCAGGAGTCCAGATTGATACTAAAAGAGCCAATACTTGTCGGATTAACTCAGCTTGCTGCAAACAAGCTCCGCTCCTTTTTGACGATGCTTGGGATACTGATCGGCGTTGGGTCGGTGGTCGGGATTGTCTCGATTTCCGACGGTGCGAGGGCGATGCTGCTTCAGGAGATGGACAAGTTCGGCGGCAGCAATATCATGTGGGTATCGCCCCCCCATCATTGGGTCAGGCGTGACGGCCGGTGGCAAAGACGCGCGTACGACGCCTACCTCGATAATGCCGACGTCAAGCGTATCGCGGCCTGCAGTCCGCACATCAAGAGTGTGCTGCCGATGATCGGCATCGGCGGAAATGCGACCTACGAGATGAATACTTCCAGCTGCGACATAAATGGGACGCTGCCGACGTATGCCGAGGCCATGGACTGGAAGCCCCAGAAGGGCCGTTTCTTCTCTGACAGAGATAACGCGGCGTGGCGGAAGGTCTGCGTGATCGGTGACAAGGTCTATCTGGACTTATTTCCCGATAAATCAGACCCCATCGGAAAGGATATCAGGGTTGCGAACGTCAGATGCGTCGTCATCGGGGTGATGGAGGAGAAGACCGTATTCGGGGGCGATTGGGGCTATAACGTGTTCGTTCCCTCCTCCACTGCACAGCATAGGATGAGGGGGACCGACAGGATAAACTACATGCTCGTGAACGTCGATAACAGCCTCAACGTCGAGAAGGCGGAGCGCCGCGTCAAATCACTTCTCAAGCGAACAAAGGACCACGGCGAGGAGTACCGGGTCACGACAGCCCAATCTGAGATAGAGAAGGTCGAATCCGCGCTTTCCATAGCGAAATTGATCACGGGCGGCATCGCGGCGATTTCGCTCATCGTGGGCGGCGTCGGAATAATGAACATCATGCTCGTATCGGTCGCGGAGCGCACCAGGGAGATTGGCCTAAGAAAAGCGGTCGGTGCCCGCAGGAGGCACATATTCTTTCAGTTTCTGATCGAGGCGATCATACTCTGCATTATGGGTTGTATCGTAGGAATAGGGCTCGGTTTTGGGCTGGGCCTCGGGATTGCGGCTATCATCTCGAAGACCGCGGATATGGAGTTCATGAGCGTGGTCTCCGCCAAGGCCATTCTGATGGCGGTCGCGTATTCCGTCGGGATAGGTCTCGCAGCCGGGGTGCTGCCGGCGGTCCGGGCTGCACGGCTGAATCCGGTCGATGCGCTTCGATATGAATGATCGCCCGGACAGTATTTGACGGAATCTCGGGCGCGGTCTCTCCTTGTCTTCCACGGAGGGCCGCTGCGACTTCGCTGCCCCTTGGAATACATGCAATGGATAATCATCCTATTCGAGTGAGACGGTCATGCCCAAACGCGAATTGAGATGCCTGTGCTCGGGCGATGACTCTGCCCTTCGTATCGCGCTGCGGAAGGTCAAGACGAGACTTATTCGCTCCATGCGCAAGTCTGAAAGCGAGCTTTCTCCCTCGGATATCCTTACTCTGGCAGGGGTGCTTGTTACCTATCTTGCCAGGACCTCTCCCTCGGCGCTGAGCTCCGGCAATTGGGACGGGTCGGCGCTGCCAAGAGGTCTCGAACAAGCGATAACGATGATCTCACCGGGCGAGTTGTCTCTCGAAGGCGAGTCGATGCATGTAGCGGTGAATCTGCTCAGAGATGGCATGCCCGGGGAGATATGGTTCACAGACGATGTACTCGGCTGGCTCTATGAGTCGTGTTGCGAGGGCGAGAGTGCGAGGCGGATGAGGGGGCAATACTATACCCCAGCTTGGCTTGCCGAGATGCTAATCGGTCATTGTCTCGAGGCTCTGATGGAGGATGAGGGTGGCTTAGAAGGCCAACTTGACACCATAAATGTGCTCGATCCGGCATGTGGGTCTGGGAAGTTCCTACTGAGTGCCTACAACGCCCTGACAGAATCGGATTCACCGTGCACGCGACCGGGGCAAAGCGTAAGAAAAAGGCTCTTCGGCATAGACATCGATCGAAAGGCAATCGCACTCGCCGAGCTCGGCCTTGCTCTCCTCGACCTGGACCGGGGAGGCGGTTTCGAGACCGAATTCTCGAATTTCAGCAGGTCGGACTTCTTGGACAGGTCATTGGAGCCCATGTTCGGGACGGTCTCGGGCAGTGGAATTAAGGCGCGGCTCTTGATGGCGCCAGTCTCCGCCTTGACGACCGCTTTCGACATGGTGATCGGTAATCCCCCATACCTGGGCTTCCATCACCATCCGCCCAAGTATCGGCAGAGCGTTTTGAAGGATTATTCTGTCTATGATGGGAAGGCCGACGTGTTCTATTACTTCATCGAGCGTGGGCTCGAATTCCTTCGGGAAGGTGGTGTCTTGGGATATGTCGTGCCGAGATATTGGCTCGGAGCGGATAAGGCGATGCCCCTCCGCAGATTCCTGAGTAAATCGTGTGAGCTAGTCTATCTGCTCGATTTCGACGAGATGCAGATATTCGGGAAGGCTGGAGTGCAGGTCTGTATCCTGATCCTGAGAAAGCGACTTCCGAGGCCATCGAACGCACTCGCGGTCCACAAGGCAATTGGCGACCGGAGACGCGACTCCGCCGCATCCGGGAGATTTCCCGTCGCGGGAATAGGTGATCGAGCCCAGGGCCAATTCGAAGTGCCACAGTCACGTCTCGGCGATTTCTGGGTTCTCATCCCGGAGGAAGAGCACAAATTGATGTCGATGATCGATCGGGCCGCCGACTGCCCCCTTGGGGAGGCCGCCTCGGTCAGCCCTGGTGTGATCACCGGCCTCGACAAAATCGAGATAAAGTCTGAACGAAGCGAGCGCAGCTTCTCTGGCGTCTTCGTCCTCTCCCACGATGAGGTAGAGCGCCTGCGTCTGCTTCCAATCGAGCGGGATCTACTAAAGCCCTGGATCAAGAACTCGAACGTCTCTCGCTGGTCGGTAGGAGGCACGGATGAGTTCATACTCTATCTCGATTCGGAGCCGGACTGGGACTCGATGCCGAATATCTCACAGCACCTGATGCGACATCGCGAGGCCCTCGAGCGGCGCTACGAGATTCCGGGCTCGGATAGGCCGTGGTGGCGGCCTGTGCGTCCAAGGCGCAGCTCTCAATTCGAGGGCGCAACGCCGAAGATTGTAGTGCCCTATAAGGCCGCCCAGAGCAGGTTTGCAGTTGATTACGGCAGGCATTATTGCAGCGCCGACGTCTATTGCATCAATCCCATCGAGGGTGTCTTGCCGGAGTATATCTGCTGTCTGCTCAATTCGAGACTGCTCGAGTTCTACTTCCGGAGGATCGCGAAGAAGATGGGGCACGTCTATGAATACTACGCTCACACTCTCTTCAGGCTGCCGATAAAGGTAGCACCCATCTCGGATCAGTTGAGATTCAAGGCGATGCACGATGAGATCGTCGCCGCGCTCTCCGGTCGAGACGCGGGTTCATCGGGATCGGACAGAATGGCGCAGGCGGAGCAAGCTCTTGGACAGGCGGTTTTTGACCTGTATGGACTGGATGCTCGGGACTTCGGGAGCAATCCATAGGGAGTCAATACCGGATTGTCCGTGCAATGCAAGAGCTCATGCAGAGCCGACAGGCCTCGATGTTGAAGGCTATCGAATCGTTATGCTCGCGTACCTGAAGATGTCGAACTGCGATGTCTTGGGCGCCCGCGGCGCTATTGGGAAATTGCCGCTGAAGCAGGCCGTGCAGTATCCTTTGCCGTCTTCTCCGAGAACGGAGAGCATGCCCTTCACGGAAAGATAGCTCAGCGTATCTGCCCCGATAAATCGGCGGACATCCTCGACTGAGCTGCTGCTTGCGACGAGTTCCTCCTCTCGCGGTGTGTCGATTCCATACATGCACGGATGCCTGTATGGCGGGGATGTGACCCCGTAATGGATTTTCCTTGCTCCTGCCTCGCGAAGCATATCCACGATCTTCCTGCAGGTGGTTCCCCTTACAATGGAGTCATCGATGACGATTACATCCTTCCCGCGGACCACGTCCCGAATAGGATTGAGTTTCAGTTTGACACCGAAATACCTGATCGACTGCTTCGGTTCGATGAAAGTGCGCCCAACGTAGTGGTTTCTGGTGAAGCCCTTCTCTCTGAATATGCCAGATTCTTTGGAGAAGCCTATCGACGCGCAGATTCCGGAGTCTGGAACCGGGATCACGATGTCCCCTCTGACGCCAGATTCTCTCGCCAGCACCGCACCGAATCCCTGCCGAACCGTGTGGGCAGGCTGTGAGAATACTAGGCTGTCAGGCCGCGCGAAGTAGATCAGCTCGAATATACATCGGGCTTTCCGTCTCCTCGGGAATGGGAAGTAGCTCTCGAGGTTATTGCCCTGTATCACGACTATCTCGCCGGCCTCTATTTCACGAAGGTATTTCGCCCCAATGAGATCAAAAGCACAGGTCTCTGATGCTATAACGTAGCTATTCCCCAATTCGCCCAAGACCAGAGGTCTGAAGCCTCTCGGGTCGCGAGCCGCAATCAACTTGTCCTGCGTCATTATCAGGAGGCTATATGAACCCTCAAGCTTCGAAAGCGCCTCGACTATCGCATCCTCGATGCGAGGCATCTGCGACTTCGCTATCAAATGGACTATCGTCTCGCTATCGGAAGTCGTCTGAAATATAGAGCCCTGCTTCTCGAGTTCCGAACGAATCTCGAGCGAGTTGACCAGGTTGCCATTGTGGGCTACCGCTATCGAGCCTTTCGCGCAATCAACGAGTATCGGCTGGGCATTCTCGATGCGAGAGGAGCCAGTCGTGGAATACCTGACGTGGCCCAGGGCGGAATCACCTATCAGCTTGTCTATCTTCGCCTGATCGAAGACGTCCGCAACGAGTCCCATGCCCTTTGCGGTTCTCAGGCGTCCGTCCGCTCTGGACACAATCCCGCAGCTTTCCTGCCCTCTATGCTGGAGCGCATACAGGCCGAGATAGACCAGATTCGCGGCCTCGGGATTCCCTAAAACGGCTATAAGACCGCAGCTGTGTTCAAGTCCGTCTAGCATCTTCTCTTCACTTGCTCATTCTAAATCGTTAATCCGAACTCACGGCGAGCAGCTCATCGAGACTGGAGGCCCATCTCTGTTTGAGCCGTCTGCTATCGACGCTGAGGACGTGGTTCCCGCGCTGCTTGATAACGAACGCATCCTGTCCCACCTCGCCCAGAAGCAAGTAATCGATTTCGATATGGTCCAGATAGTCCGTTACTCTACCAATATTCTCAGGGGCGAGGGATATTATTGCTCGTGAGGCCGACTCGGCAAATAGCCACGGAATCGGATCGACATCTGCCGGAATTACGGCGCTCAGACCGGAAGGACAATCGTAACGAGAGCCGAAGCAGCTCTTGAGGAGAGCCACCGCCAATCCTCCCAGGGAGCAGTCATGACACGAGCTCAATAGCCCTTCACCGATCAGATGAAGCAACGCCTGCGAGATGCGCTTGTGTGAGGTGAGGTCGATCGGAGTCAGAATTCCCGCATCCTTGCCGGAGACTATCCTGGCAAGCTCAGATGCCCCGAGGTCAGGCTCAGTCTTCCCGATCAATATGACCTGGTCCCCCTTCTTGCGGAATCCGAGTCCGATTGCCTTGCGCACGTCCTCGAGCAGGCCGACCATGCCGATTACAGGGGTCGGATAGATCTGCTCCCCGAGCGTCTCGTTGTAGAAGCTGACATTCCCGCCGGTGACAGGGACTCCCAGGAACTCGCAAGCATCCCTGATACCGCGAACCGACTCGGCGAATTCCCGCATTATCTTCGGATTCTGTGGATTGCCGAAATTCAGGCAGTTCGTTATCGCGAGCGGCTGCGCACCAGCACAACAGACATTCATATACGCCTCCGCGACCGCGGCGACTCCGCCCTGATATGGATCGAGAGCGGTTTTGCGGCCGTCACCGTCGAGGGAGAGTGCGATGCCCATCGTCGTCCCCTTGATACGCAGGACCGCGGCATCAGAGCCAGGTCCTATGACGGTATTCGTTCCGATCAGGTGGTCATATTGCTCGAAGACCCAGCGCTTATCGCACACGTTCGGCGAGACGACCACTCGCTCCAGGACCTCCGCCGGAGACAATCCGCCGAGATCGAGCGTTTCCCGTGATCCCGGCTTTGGTGGGACGGCTGTTGGCCTATCCGCAATCGGGCAGCCATCGACCAAAAGCTCGAAAGGCATGTCCGCAACGCATTCACCACCGTCATCAATTCTCAGCCGACCGTCATCGGTGACAACACCGATTGAGACGGCGCTGACGCCCCATCTCTTGAATACATCGAGAACTTCCTGCTCCTGAGCGGGTTCCGAGACGAGGAGCATTCGCTCCTGCGACTCAGAGAGCATCATTTCGTATGGTGTGAGGTTAGCTGCTCTTCTCGGCACCTTCGATAGATCGATCCTGACGCCGGTTCCACCACGGAAGGCCATCTCGGACGTGGAGCAGGTCAG
>JAFGIT010000420.1 GCA_016929465.1 Candidatus Coatesiibacteriota bacterium
AAGGCGAGCGCAAAGCGATGAGCGCTGAGCGCGTGAAGAGTGAAAGAGAAGAGATATGCCCAAGGTGAGCATCATAATCCCGGTCTATAACGATGAGGCGCATGTCGAGCGTGCAATTCAAAGCGCTCTATCCCAGACGCTCGAAGATATAGAGGTCGTCGTTGTGAATGATGGCTCTACGGACGGCACCGGGGACATTCTCGAGCGATATAAAGACAAAATCGTCATTGTCACGCAGGAGAACCAGGGCGCCGGTTCCTCCCGGAATGCAGGCATCGATGCGAGCCACGGCGACTACCTATGTTTCCTCGATTCCGACGATCAATTTTCGATCGAAAAAGCCAAGGTGCAGGCCGACTATCTCGATAAGGACCCTTCGATAGGGCTTGTGTATGGGGTATCGAGCGCGATGGACGCCAGGGACGGCAGTGTAATCAAGACGTTCCGAGTGGAATCGTCCCCGTCTGATCGGACCATTGGCCCCTTTCCACCTTTCTATCACACTTCTGCTTTCCTTGTTCGCAGGGAATGGCTCGAGAAGGTCGGCGGTTTCGACGGCAACATGCGTTGGGCCATGGACACGGACCTTCGGTTCAAGCTCTGGGCGGCTGGCTGCAAATTCATGCCCCATCGAGATGTCGTGGGTTACTACACAGTGAGGCCCGGAAGCCTATCCGGAAATCCCGCGAGACAATGGGAGATGCACCTCGAGGCGCTGCTTCGGCACTTCGAGGCGATGGGTGATTCAATTCCGCAGCCAGTCAAGAATGAGCATCTTGCGACGACTTGGCTAAGGATCGCATGCGGCAGGTCGATCCACGGCGACGATAGAGTCGCCACCGAAGCGATACGGACCGCGCTGAGCCACGAACCACTGCTATTCGAAAGGTATGAAAGCTGGGCACTCGCTATTCTCTACTTCGAACCGACCTTCCCGGTGCCCGATCCCGATTGGTTCCCCGAATCCTCGGAAATACTCGGGCGAATGACAACCATATTACGCGGAGGTGACTCAGGGGCCGAATACCGTCTCGGAGACAGCATGGCTCGGATCAAAGGAGCCTTGGCATTCGCTATCTCACGAAGAGCGTTCTTCCGAAAGAGAGGACTGACCGCCCGGTGGTGGCTCTTGCGCTCGCTTCTCTGCTTGCGCGGCAGCCTCCCTTCTGATTCCCATGCACGCCATGTTGCACAGATTATCATCGGGCCCTATTTGACCGATCTCGCGGTCAATATCATGCCGACCCTGCGCAAGGTCAAACGCAGGTGAATTGGGCGCTAGCCCCCTTATGGATCGAGGGTCAATCAGAATGAAGATACTCGTCGCGAGCTCGTTACATCCCATAGACGATCCTCGCGTCTTCCAGAAAGAGGCCGTCTCCCTCGCCAAGCGGCACGATGTTCATATCGTTGCTGTCGGGGCGCCGACGTGTGGGGCAGAGGAGAATTCAAAGGGCGTCTCGCTGCATCCATTCGAGCGTCGAGGGGGCAAAATACTCGGCACGATCAGGGCATACCGAGAGATACTAAAGCGCGTCCGCGAGGTCCGTCCCGAGGTTTTTCACTTCCACGACCCGGACCTTGTCCCGCTAGGCCTCTGGCTGAATTCGGTCGGGAAGTGCAAGGTCATCTATGACATCCACGAGGATGTGAAGAAGACACTCATGAAGAAGCGATGGCTCCCCGGTCCGCTCAAGAAGCCGCTGGGATGGCTCTTCGGCAAGCTCGAAATGATGGCCGTGCGCCGTTTCTCCGCAGCGGTAGTTGCTGAGCCCTATGCGATGAAGAGATTCAAGGTTCCCAATGCTGTTCTTATCAGGAATTACTTCCCCTTGTTCCCCGATACGCCGCGAAGCGTATTCGACGGGAGTCGTCCATTGCGGTTGATTTATGTCGGAAGCCTGACAGAGACACGAGGTGTATTGAGCCTCGCCAAAGCACTGGACCACATAAGGACGCCGGTGGAGCTTGTTCTTGCAGGGAAGTTCCATAGCGATGATTTTAGAAGCAAGGTCTTGGCGAACCGATCCAACATCAGGTATCTCGGTTGGGTCCCGCTCGACAAGGTCTTCGATTTTCTGCACGAGGCCGATATAGGCATGAATTGCATATTGCCGGCTCCAAGCCACGACGAGATGTTGGGCACGAAGGTTTTCGATTACATGGCTGCGCGGCTTCCAATCATCACCTCCAACTTCTCCGTTTGGCCTGAAATGGTGGAGAAGGCGGGTTGCGGTCTTTGTGTCGATCCTGCCGATCCGAGGGCGATAGCGGCAGCGGTCGAAGAGCTAGCAAGCAATCCAGAACGCATCGCTTCGATGGGCGAGGTCGGGCGAAAGCTCTTCGAGGAAAAATACAACTGGTCCATGGAGGAGACAAAGCTTCTGGACCTTTATGACAGCCTCAGCGAGAACTCCGAGGCCGAAGCAGGAAGAGATGAGTAAAGCCGTGGCGAATGACGCTCATCGACCCATAATCTCGGTGGTCATTCCGATGCGGAATGAGCGAGAGAGCATCGCGGCGAACCTGCGGGCGCTTGCGGCAAATGACCTCGCCAAGGACGAATTCGAGGTCATAGTCGTCGATGGGATGAGCGAGGACGGTTCCGCCGATACTGCGATGAAGGTGCTCGGGGAGATGGGCAACGGACGCGTCCTTCAGAATCCGAAAGGGATCACGCCTGTTGCTCTCAATATAGGCGTGGAAAATGCCTGGGGTGATATAATAATAATCCTCGGCGCACACAGCGAAGTCTTCCCTGACTTCCTCTCGAAGAACCTCGAGGCCCTGGAGAGCACTGGTGCAGATTGCGTTGGCGGGACCTTGATTCATGCCTCATCGGAAAATCTACTTGGAAATGTGATCAATATCGCGCAGAACTCGCCCTTTGGCTCTGGAGGGGCGGGATTTCGATATAGCGACAGGCCGGCATACGTGAATACCGTGCCATT
Source organism: Candidatus Coatesiibacteriota bacterium (assembly GCA_016929465.1). GTDB lineage: Bacteria > B130-G9 > B130-G9 > B130-G9 > B130-G9 > JAFGIT01. The sequence goes on from JAFGIT010000420.1 coordinate 2,952, forward strand.
CGGGGCATACAGAAAGGATGTATTCGAGAAGATAGGAGGCTTTGACGAGGTTCTATATAAGGGCCAGGATGCCGAATTTAACTTCCGAATGATCGATAGTGGAATGAAGATATATTACTCGCCCGAGATCAGGACTCGTTATTTCAGCCGATCTACTCTGCGTCGTCTTTTCAAGCAGTTCCTGGCAATGGGCTGGTCCAAGGTGTTCATTTTCTATCTTCATCCAAGACTGCTCAAAGCCTATTACTACTTGCCTCTTTTATTCACCCTCGGAATCCTTGCGGTAATTGGTCGAGCTGCATTTGCCTCGAAACTCGAGCTCCTTGCTTATCTCACGGCCGGGCTGCTCTATATAGGGATGTGCATCGGCTCTGGCTTATTCTTCGCTCGCAAGAAGGGGATTGAGCTTCAGAGCGGATTGAAGGCGGCTGCCCTATTCCCCATTTGTTTCTTTTTGATGCACTTCGGCTATGGCCTGGGCATCATCAAGGGTCTCTTCGAGTTGGTCTTTTGCGGCCGAAGGCCCGAGCGCAGGCCTTCAGAATAAGTTCTTTCCGGCGGGAGCCAGTCAATACCCGTGCAGGCGAGACCTATCATCGTAAAGACAAAGAAAAAAGGGGGCTTGTCTCAAAAGACGCGCCCCCCTTCCGGGTTGGTATTCACGTTCGTGTGAGATTGCTCAGGATTTGCCCTTACGCATTCTCATTCCCTGTTGCTGATCATCACCCAGCTGGCCTCCTCGGCCTCCAGGACCTCCGCGGCCACCTTTCCGCATCCTCTCGCCCTCGATGTGCTCTTTGATGCGGTGCATCTTTCGCATCCACTTCATGTGGAAAAGCATGAATTTGGCCTGCTGAGTCACATTCAGCTTCGCGAGTATCGCATCTCTGGTCTTGGTCTCGTCCGCCTTCATCTTGTCACGTGTTGAAGTGACCTCTTTGACCCACTTCTTGAGGTCCTTCTCGCTGGGGTTGTCCTTCGCCAATTCGTGCCTGACCTCGCGAACAGCCTCCTGAAGGGACTTCAGATTCGCGGTCTTCTGTTCCTTCTCCTTCTCTATGATCTGGGAGATCTCAATGGCCTGTTCCTTAGTCAGATCGAGTTCCTTTACCAGCTCCATCAGATAGATCGTCGAGAGGAGCTCCTTCGCGTCCTTGCCCTCACCTTTTTCAGGACAAGGCCCCTCATCGAAGAAACCAAAGCCCATGCCGGGCTGCGCTACTGCGGTTCCCACGATGAAGAAAGCGCAGAGCGCTATTGCCATGATCCGCGTAATTCTCGTCTTCATCTCGCTTTCTCCTATTCTTGATTTCCTATTTCCAGATACAGTCTTTAAGTGCCAGTTAGCTAACTTCCGCTTTCGCTTTCATTGAATACGGCCTTTATAGCCGAGACTATCTCATCGTTCGATGCGTCGAGGACATCCGAGTAATACCCGCCGTTGACCGCCCAGGTGTTGTAGTATCCGTCTAATTGATTTTCTATGTCATCTGGGTCCAGGGCGTCGATGCCACTCACTTCTGAGATTGCGTCGAGCACCGTGTCCGTCTCATACGAGCTCTCGGTATTCTGGGATGACAATATCTTATCCACACCCTCGATTAATGACGCTATCTGGCTATCCGGTTTGGGGGCGACGCTGCCATCTTCGGTCCAGAACGATTGAAATGGGAGATCATCCGATATGAGCCTTTCTTGCGCGCTCTCGAACCAGAAGAGAGACATCATCGCGACGAACACTATTATTAGGGTCGATGCAAGCGCCAGAACGAGTCTCGGTTGGGGCCTTACAATGGGGCTGAACAGCTCGAGCAATCTCGAGATGAAGCCTCTTTCCTCTTTTTTTGCGAATTCACTTCGAAGCCGCTTCAATGCTCTACTCTCGATCTGCGACCATTGAAGGTCACTGACGGGCGCCGGTTGAGATCTCAGCGCCGCATGGAGGATTTTTGCCCGCTCGAATTCGCTCCTGCAATTCGCACAGATTCGCAGATGATCCTCGAACTCACTCTTGAGGCTCTCCTGAGGCAATCCCAGGAAATATTCGTCGATGAGCTCCATGAATCTCTTGCAGTTCATCTCAATCACCTACTCGTATTCCTTCAGATGTTTTTTGAGCTTCTGCATGGCAAAGTGGAAGTTCGCCTTGGCCGCTCCCTGCGAGCAACCGAGCGTCTTGGCCACCTCCGCATAGTCCATTCCATCATATACTCTCATCACCAGGACGGCTCGCTGCCTGGGCGGTATTTTCTGTATAGCCACCCGTGTCGCTTCCTGCAAAAAGACGGCATCCTTCTCCGTTACATCGGGAGCGGGGATCGAATCCCAGAGCTCCGGCTCAAGTTGCGTCTCCTTGCGAGATGCTTTCGATTTCAGGTAATTAAGGGACATATTCACCGCAATCCTGTATGCCCAGGTGTAAAAACTCGAGCGTTTATCGAATGTTGACAGCTTCCTGTATATTCTGAGGAAGGCCTCCTGCAGAAGCTCCTCGGCAGAGTCGACGTCACCGACAATCCTGACGATAGTCGTGAATAAGGCCTTGCCAAACCGAGCGAATAACTGCTCAAACGCTTCGTTGTCGCCATGCTGCGCCCTTTCCACAATCTCATCGACTTCGGTGCCATTCATTACTGCCATGACTATATGTTTTCCATTTACGCTCTTATAGACAGCTCTAATCCGACGAAAGTTTAACCTCGCAATTTACAATTTGAAACAATCGACGCGGGAGCGGCTATGCCCGATGTTGGGCTCTGCCGCAAGAATTTCCCTCCTCGGAACTCAGCCCGAAGAATCTGGCGAGTCAGCACCTATTCGTATCGGAGAGCATCAATCGGGTTGAGCTGGGCGGCACGCCTCGCCGGATAGAATCCAAAGAAGATGCCCACCGCCGCAGAGAATGAGAGCGCCAGGACGACGCTGGAGACGGTTACGACCGTGGCGAACTCGGAAAGATTAGCAATCAATGCTGCACAGCCTACTCCGCATATTACTCCGATTATGCCTCCCAGGCCACTCATCACAATTGCCTCGAGCAAAAACTGTGTCAATATATCTCTGTCCTTTGCGCCAATGGCTTTCCTTACGCCGATCTCTCTCGT
>JAFGIT010000421.1 GCA_016929465.1 Candidatus Coatesiibacteriota bacterium
CGGATTGGGGCTCAAATCCGACCCGTTCCCCTGGTTCATTATCATCTCCGCGTGCTTCTTCGGATTAGCTGTTACCGTCTTTCAGCCAGTGAAATACATCATCACTATCAGAGGGCTCGTCGAGGAGAGGAAGAAGCAGTTTGCAGAACACTGCGATGCTTCGGAGGGACTATAGATGATATAGCACGGTGCCGGGTCACCTCTAACCAAAGCGGTGAGAGCTCCCCGCACTCCGACAACGGATTCGATCCCTGATCGCCATTCTGACCACTTCGGCCCGCGCTCTCTTGACACCGCCGTTTCAGTCATTAAACTCGGCGTCCTTATATGAGGCAATCTCGCTCCTTTGGTAGAGGAGCGAACCACGGACCAAAATCAGGAGGCAATCATGGGGATTATTATACGTCAGTACACCGACGCCGACGCCGCTGGCGTCGCGAAGATGTGGAACGAAAGCAACGAGGGTTGGCCCGGCGGCTTCCTTCCGTTCATTGACTACACCGCCGAGCGCATCCGTGAGAAGATGCGTGAGAACGACCTTATAGGGCTGTTTCTTGCTCTGGACGGGGATGAAGTAGTCGGCTACTGCTCGCTCGCCGAGAGGTCAAATGATCGCAATGCTGCTTATATTCCGCTCTTGAATGCGCACCCCAGATGCCGTGGGAAGAAGGTAGGCAAGATGGCGATACTCGCCGCCGTCAATGAGTGCATCAATCGCGGCTTCGACCGTCTCGACCTGCACACCTGGGCTGGTAATACGTTGGCGGTGCCGCTATACAAGAAGGTAGGTTTCTTCTGGGCTCCCGACACCGACGTCCAAATGCAGAACTTCATGCCATCAGTCTTCCAGAATCCCATTGCGAAACGCTTTTTCGAGAAGCACGACTGGTATGCTACCCAGGTGCGAGACCTCTCTGTGAAGCAGGATGAAATGAGCTGGCAAGACCGTGACGCCTACCTTTACGAGTGGCGTGATGGCGACGACTTCCTGAAGATCGTCATCGACAGACACTGTGGAGGTTTATCCTGCATCGAAACGCCTGAACTGCAGGTATCATCTCGACTGGACGTGAGGAAGCCGGCAATCGGCATGACGCATCACCTTGAATTGCGCTTCACCAACCGGGTTTCGAGGCCAATGAAAGTCTCGCTTCGGACCTTCGGGGATGAAGGGCTGGATACTGCTCTGCAATCGCGCTTTGACCTCGTGGACGAACATCTGCTCGAGGCAGACGTCAAAGTCTCCCCGGACTACAAGTTGAGGGAGAGCCATGAGACCGCGCCGGGTGTCAAGACCGATCTAGTCATAGACGGCGAGAGCTTCTCGCTCAAGACCGGGATCAGGGCGAAGTATGCCATCGACCTAATTCGCGCCCCGGAATTTGCGCTGACCGCCCCCGGCAGCTCGAGGCGAGTCCAGATATCTCTCAGGAACCAGATAGACAGCACGATCGAAGGTAGTCTAAGGCTTCTCACGCCGGCGGGTGTGGACGTCAAGCCGGACAGGAAGGCTGTGAAACTCGAGGCGAGCGAAACGGAGGGATTTGATGTCGAAATCACCGCCGCCGGGAAGGGCATGCACGTCCTTCGTCCGGTCTTTGAGCTCAAAGGTAGGAAGCAGGAATCCCTGCTGCCCCTCAAGCCTTTCGCCACAGCTTGCTCCGAGTATGGCGACGTTGTGGGATCTGTATTCGGGGACCAGGCCATAATCCAGAACGAATTCCTCAAGCTGTGGGGCACGCCTGCAAAGGGCTGGCTTAACCTGTCCAACGCCCACGAAAGTCTGCCAGTCGCATGGCTCTGGCACGACCAGCTTGGCGAGCCGTTTTCACTGGAGTTCCGACGGCTCCGCTTTGCGGTTTCAATGGAGGAGAGCGACGGGGCAAAGACGCTGGTGATGAGGAACAAGTCAGAGGCTTTTCCAGGCCTGGAGTACGAAAAGCGCCTGACCATCGGCACCGGTCCTTTGATGAAGTTTGAGTACCGCATGCGGAACCTCGGCGCGAAAAAGAAGGCACTGAGGCTGATGGTTAGCAGCTTTCTATCCGACGCAAAGCGAAAGAATGCCATTCCGCTCAAAAGCGGCTTAATCAAGGTCCATCCGACGGAATTCCCTGGCTGGGATATGGATGTCCCGAGCAAGCCCGATGAATACGCCGAGACATGGTCTGCCTTCGAGCGAGAGGGCGGGAGCGTTATTGGCTTGATCTGGAAGGACGCGACTAAGGTCGATTTCGGCGGGCGCAAGATGCCAGTCCTCATCTTCGATTTCGGCGACCTGCCGGCACTCGGAATGAAGGCTATTCAGCCGCTCTATATGTATGTCGGACCAGGGTCCGCGGATTCGATACGACGCACCTGGGCGCGGCTATACCAGACGAAGCCGGACAATGAGCTACGCGTCGAGGACTCCGTCATCAAATTCGAGGCTCTGCAGGCACCAATTTTCATGGACGGGGATGCTCACAACGTGACGCTCAAGCTCTCGCATCTGAGAAATGCCAAGGCCAATGGAAGCATGACCCTCGAATTCAGTGGCGGCAAGGTGAAACCGCAAAGACACACATTCAAGGACATCAGCATGAAATCGCCATTCGAGGTCTCGGTGGATGTCACTGCTAAAGGGAAGGCCCGAGTCCTGCCGCTCGAGGCCACGATCGAGACGCTGACGTCGGTCGAGAGGCGGACGCTGCCTGTTTTCTACGCCGAAAGCAGTGGAATAGATGAGAAGGTGCAAGTCAAAGCACTGCCAAAGGAGGCCGGCAAGAAAGCGATAGGCGTGGACAATGGAGTTCTCAGCTTCGTGGTATCGCCGGAATTCGCAGGGGCGATGGTCTCCCTGAAAAGGAACGGGCGCGAATTCATCAACTCGTCATTCCCGCAAGCGAGGGCGTTCTCCTGGTTCAATCCATGGCACGGAGGCATCCGAGCTGCGGTTAGGAGACACGCTGATGAGATCTGGGAGACCTCGGAGGACATGGTCAAGGTCAGCTTCGAGCACAAGACAATAGAACGAGAGGATATTTGCGGACACAAGTGGCGAGGTGTCCGGATCGTTGGCGATATGGTCAGGGAAGCGCTAAAAGGGCTGGCTCTTCAGGTGGACTACCTGACCCGGCCAGGCTCAAATATCGTCGTGGTTCTGCCGAGAGTGCTGAATCCGACCGGGGCGTTCGCAAGGGCGTGGCTATCGCTGGAGTGCTTCCCCAAAATTCCACCCGAGAAAAGCATCGTTACGCATTATTCGATGGACGGGAAATGGTGTTCGAGCAGGACTTCCGAAAGCAGCTCGGACATGTATCACGATGGCATACTATGTGCGGAGCACGTCGAGAACGGAAATTGCCTAACTCTGGTCGCCGGCGACTCAGGAGGAAACAATGTGCTGCTTGGTCTCGGAACGGATGGCCATTCGTACTTCCAATTCGAGAGCCTGCACATAGATCCTGACTCCAACGCCGGCATTATGTGGGCGATTGCCGTGACCGAGACTGCTGCCGAGGCCTTCCTCTGCCGTGATCTGAAGGACCTGAAATTCAAGGAGTAGCTGCTCAGGAAGCGGTACGGTGGTTGGCATTCGGGGCATTATGATTGGGATATAAGGGAATCGCTCAGGGCTTCATCTCGATCCCATTCTGGGCGATTACGTAGGTTGAGCCTTCTTTGTGGACGACTCGCCAACTGCCCTTCGTCCTGTCGAGGACCTTTGCGACGGCTTCAGAGGATGCGGTCGCATGCACGCCAACTCCCTGGATGATGAGGAGCTGCCCATTCCTGGCAGCCTCGTTGAACATGTCTTTCGCGAAAAAACAGCTGGGGCTGAACGCCCGCCGCCCTGAATAGAGATATACTGCCGGCTCCCTCTCGCTCATAACGATCGCCTCCTCGGGCGCGTGCTCTCCTATCCATTTGGCGCATTTTAGGAGGGCCCTGAGCCCTGGTTGCTCGTATCTCAGCATCCGCCTCGCCTCGCCGGAATAGACCAGGGAGAGGGCGGCGGGCAGGCTCGATACGTACATGAATGCGATGAGAAATGCCATGATGGAGATTGTAGCCCACTTGCTGTCTGATGGGGCAGATGCGTCCCTCAGAAGCCGCCAGTCCAAGAATGAGAATTTCAATTGAAAGCCGCTTTGAATGAAGCATCCCAGCGTAGCGACGGTCGGAAGTGGATTCGACCTTGTCCTCTTTCAATTGACCGGTCCGCCTCTTCTCACAATGACGGAGATTTCCGAGTAATAAAACCACTTATCGCAGGGAAAATATCGCTAAACACACCTGCTGTCAAGCTTGTTAAACTCAGGGGGGTGACCTCAGATTGTAGGTAATTTGCGCACCACAAATTTCGATGGCTCCCCAGAATCAGTGGGTTTGGCCTTCGGCCGTCAACATCTATTCGCGTGATGCCCAAAAGGGGCATTGCCTGGGCAAGGCAGATTAATTAGATGGCAATTCGCTGAAATCAATGCCGGCCTCAAATTATCAGCAATCATGAGTCAGGCCTGTGACGGATATCGAACTTGCATCCGGAAAGCCTTTGTGGAATTATAATGATGCGTTGATCAGAGCTCATTCTAGCGTTGATTTGAAAGAAAGGGCCTAGTATGGAGCAGTTCTTCGGAATGACTCAGGTATTGGGGATAGCATTTGCCTTCTTGGTCTTATTGGCTCTTCAGTACAAGGCCTCGCTTCTAAAGAGGTCAGGGTTTCGCGCCGTCGTCGGGGTTCTGTTCGCCATATATGCCGGTCTGAACAGCTTGGACAGGTTCGCGCACAAGAGCACAATTAGCCATGAGCCTTACACGAGTTTGCTGCCCTTGATTCGCGATTACTGCCTGGCGTGGCGGACCAACTGGCTCCCTATCCTGTTCTTCCTGGTCATTCTGATCTGGGCCATTTGGCTTATCGTGTCTGACCGACATGGCTCGAAGAGAAATCTCGCGCAAGATGGTCCTGATCTCGAGCGGAAAGCCGGCTGATTTAGGTCGATTGAGCTCACGGCAGCACTGCAATGAGCGGGATAAGCAGGATGACTAGAATAAGCCAGAGTCTTCTCTTCATCGGGCTCGCACCATCAGTTGAGATTATATCTTCCTGTCTTGGCGAAGATAGGTTATATTCATATATCATCATACTTCGTTACAGATCGCAAGTGAGCGGCTCTCCCGGTCGAAAGCCGGAGAGGCTATGTCGGGAGTAATCGGATCAGATTTGATATGCTCTAAGAGCACGATAAACTAGGGGGCAAGATGACTGAGTGGACTATTGCGATGGCTCTTGACGTGGTTGGCATTGCTTTGGGGCTCATTCTCAATATTCGCACCCGCTTGAGCAAGGGTGAGAAGAGAATGGACATCTTCTTCGGCCGCAGGCCGATGGGGCTTATCCTATGGCCATTCTCGATTGCAGCATTTGGGTCGGCCGGTGCGATCGCGCAATCCCAGAATCCTCCCCTAAGATGGCAGCTGTTTCAGATAGCCATCATTTCGACTTTGAGTGTATTCTTCCTCGTGAACCTATTTCGGGCTCGACACGCACGTCGCTCCAGGACCTCGAGGGAAGATAAACAGTGATCCATCCTACTTTTTTTCTCGCTGCATGTCTTCTAGGCCCGTTCGCAACATTCCTTCCCTGGCGACGAATATTGCGCATCCCAAAGGAAGACATGAGAGGCTCGTTCGATTTTGCGGCGCTTGCTATCGGTTCTGGGAGCTTCTTTCTCACTCAGACGCTTCTGCTTTTGCTCTTAGCGGGGACCTATCGAGAAGGTGCCAAACGACTGCTGCCGTGGCAGTTTGCGCTCGGAGCTGCTCTCTTGATCGGGATGGGCCTGCTCTGTTGGGCTCTTCGAAGGCGTCTCCGAAATGCGTCGGAGTCATCGAATCGAGAGAGTGATTCAAAGAGAGGGGATTAAGGGTGATGTCGGGTATTGCCCTGCTGGGCCTAATCATCGGATATGGCGTCTGCTCTATTGTCGCTTTTTGCTTCATCGCGAATAGGATCATTCGGACCATCAAGGAGCTGAGAGCGAGGAGCATAGAGCGTCCACGAGCTCGGATATGGATATATCTTATCTTTATCGCTTGCGTGGTGGGAGTGCCGTATGAATTTCTTGGGCCTCAACTGGGCAGTTTCAATCTATTTATTCTCGCTCTATCCCTGGCCTCAATAGGCTTCACACAAGCGCTAGCCATTCTGATCTGGGTGAAGATCTTCCGAAGTGGGCGCATTTTTGGGGCAGATGTCAACGAGGCCGGAAAGGGCCATGGAAATGGCGCCCAGCATCCCTGACCTCGTCGAGAGAGTCTTCAAGCTGTGGCATTGGGCTACTTGCCCGGCATATGAACCAAATAGATTAAGGAGGTCACATTGGATTTGATAACCAAGGTTCTCGACCCTTCAGGGGAACGCAGCATGGAGCTGGTGGAGAAGCTCGCCAAGAGCAGACTGCGGTTCGTCCTGATGCTCATTTTTATTTGTGGCCTGGGATTGCTCACAATTGCCTTTTGCGCCTTTGAATTGGCATCACTTCATCAATTCGATGGGATAGTGGACCTTCTCACCGATCTACTCCCGATTATCTTCATGGTAGGGATCGGCAGCATAATACTACCTCTTTGCTACCTCGTCAGCCTCAGAAGGGTCGGGCAGAATGTGCTTCGCGACGCCTGTCGAGAGGTGGCGGATAGCGTTGATGACTAAGATATCAATGAAATTGTGTGCATAGAATGGATTCCTGGCTGAATGTCTTGCGATGCATTGTCTGCTCAGTCCTGGTCCTCGGGATGCTGTGCTGCGCCAGGGAAATGCCGGACACGCTCAGTGCTCTTGGAGATTCTCTCCTGCAGGAGGAGAGATTTGACGACGCGCTGGCAGCTTACACGAGAGCGATAGACTCGTTCCCAGACCATATTCCCGCGTATCTGGGCAGGGCGAAGCTTCACAGAGTCAGGGGCAGGTATGAGCATTCGACCAGGGATTACATTCGTGCCGTTGAGCTTGGTGACAGCTCTTTCGAGACATTCATGGGCCTTGGGAGGCTATATCTCGAGATGGACCTTTCTGAGGAGGCGAGAAAATATCTTAAGCAAGCCCACGAAATGAGGCCGGATGATGCTTTGATCTGCCGCGACATTGCTGATGCTTATTGCAGTGATTCAATGACTGAATTGGCAATGAAATGGTATGGCAGATGCATCGATCGAGATCCGCAGAATGCTGACGCCTATGTCGGAAGGGGGAAGGCCCTAGGCAGGCACCGAATGTTTGACCTCGCGCTAGCTGACTTCACATACGCGATATCAATTAATCCGAAGAATGCTGATGCTCGCCACTATCGCGGCTATACGTATTTCTCTATGGGCGTATACAAACCCGCAATTCACGACTTCATAGAGACCCTCGACATCGATCCCGACTGTCCCAAATCCCGCTTCTATATGGCGTGGTCGCTGCGGGAGTTGGGCTATAATGAAGTCGCGATAGTCGAGTTGGAGCGATTTCTGGCAGAGCATGGCGATCATGGAACCTGAGACGTAGTAAATGCCAGGGGCATGTTGGAGAGACTCAAAGACCAATTGAACCTGTAGTGGGGAATATGATGGATAATCCAGATAGCGAACGGATCATCAAAGGAGAACTGAAATACATTGCCTCCAAGGGGAAATATCACTTCACAATATTTGCCATTATCGCTTTGGGAATTTGCTACTTTGGCTCTGCAGCGTGGCTTCTATTCCGATACAGCTGTCGGGGAGATTATTTGATCTTTTTAGGCTTCGTTTTCTGCACGATCTGGTTCTTCATCTATCGATATATAATTCATGTCCGAGCCCTAAGAGCGATGTATCTGAAGTATGAGGCAGGGGAGACCGGCAAGCAGTAGACTAATTCCAATTGGCTCTTTGTCATCACGTTCTTGATGCTGATTGCCGCCTCAATCTGGGACTCGAGAAGGAAGAACCGCGAGAGAACTAATCTGGCGGATGAGACAAAAGCGACGAATATCGAGAAGGCAGAAGCCGGTTGATCCTGGATAGCTATCGAGGAGATCAATTCTACAACTTGGTCAGCTCAAGGACTATATCGGGGCAGCTCTGGACGGTCGATTAGCTTGTATTTATCGGAGAATGAGCATGTCAAGTAGCGTTAATTATTTGGCCTTGGCGACGGTGATCTCAGTTTTCTTTCTCTCGCTTCTCTTAGCGATCCTATTGAGACGATTCAGGATAGCATCTCGATCCATCTTGTGGTTGGGTGCGATCTCTCCGATGTCGCTGCTTTTCGTAGAGTTTCCCAAAGGCCTGAGCCCGATTGACTCTGCATTCTGGATGGGGATCACAATTCGCAGCTTCAGTAGCATCATGTGGCCGATAGTCGTGGGCGGCTTCACTGTTCTCCTCGGCACCTTGCTGAAGATGGAAAAGAGAATGATGATGAGTCCCAAGTTGGAGGACCGTCTGCACGGTCTTCTGGGACGTATCCTCAATCGCTAGAGTCCACGGCTTGTCTATTTCATTATTCATTCATGGCTGTTGACAGGGGAGAGGAGAGCGGGTATATTCGGGGTCGGAAATCTTATCTGGATTGGGTTTACATTCTTGCTTTTACTTTGGGAGGAGCGTTAGATGCCTCGAGGTGCGGTCTATTGCGCTTTGTGTATTTCTTTCCTTATATCGTCAATCGGTGTTGATGCTCTATCTGGGGAGCTCCGCTATCAGCTCGCTGCGCCGGTCCTGAGTGGTCGGCTTCTGCCCGACGGAATAGAAGTTGAGTTGACTTGGGATGGTATCTCCGGCGCGTATGAATATTACATCGAGCGAGATTATACAAAAGACTTTCTGACGCCAGTTGGGGTAATCCACCGGGTTCCCTCGACTTCTCGATACTTGTATAGAGACGATTCTCCGAAGGCAGAAATGCAAACGCTCTATTATCGCGTAAGAGCCGTGCCCTCGGCATCTGATCTGACTCATGAGGCAAGTGAACCATCGAATGTGGTAGAACTGGTCCCGGTCGATCCGACGCCCGACGCTGAGGTTGCGATTCAGGTCAACCCATCGTCTCTCGATTTCCAGACCTTCATCTTCTACAAGCAAATTACGGTGAAGAACGTCTCCGGCAAGGCGCTCAAGATGTCGATCTGGCCTTCGGACCCAGTCCTTTCGCTCTCCACACCGGGCTTCTGGCTGGACCCGTGGCAGACCCGTGTCGTAGAGGTCCGGCTCAATAGAGCATCATTGGAGCCTGGGCTTCATTCCGGCCTCGCGATCTCATTCCTGTCCAATGCGGGGACCATCTCGCCGGCTGCGAGCCAGGATGGTGTGATCGACGTTGAGGCGGAAGTTGCGGGCCCCGTCGAGGTTGCGCCGCTTGGGACTTACTTCCTGCTGGATGACACGCCGAACGGCGATGGCTTGATCGGAAGCGGCGAGACCGTCAATTGCCAGTTCAAACTGGTCAATACCGATACTGAGGTAGAGGCTCTCGATTTGACCGTTCGGATTTTCCCCCAGAAATACGTATCATCAATCGTCAGCGGCGCGATAACCAACGTGAACAACCTTCCTCCGATGAATAGCGCCTATGTGCCGTTTTCATTTAGGGCCGCTCCTATATATTTCGACTGCGACATGCCGGATGGGCCGGTAATCGATGCGGAGTTTTTGGTCGTAATCTACGATACATTCGGATATTCGTGGGAGCAGGTCGTGAAAGCGGGCGTGTGCACACCTCTCGCGGTCGAAATGGTCAATTTCGAGATAGACGACGACAACCAGGGCGTTTCTGCGACCGTGCCTCACACCCATAACAAGATGATCGAGTGCGGCGAGATCATCGAGGGAAGGGTCACTTTCCTTAGCAATTATGATCTCTATGATGCTACTTTGACCCTATCAGACAACAAGGACTTCGAATATCTTCCCTCTGGTGATTCCTATTCGTACACGGATGTGGACGATCTGGAATTCATCCCGATGTGCGGCGAGGTGACCCCCGATAGAGACTTCGAGTTCAGGGCGCTCGAGTATGACGCTTCGGAGATCACGTTCACACTATCGGTCGAGGCGAATATCATGCCCGATCTCGAGTACGCATCAGATGCATCATATCCTGTAGCTTATCGTGAGGAGTTCACCGTTAACGGCCCGTATGGTCCGGATGTAACGACTACGACGACGAATCCTGGACCTCGCATGAGGACGAACGACCCCTTCTCGATTTACACGAATGTTCGGAATCTGGGCACACGCGACATGATGGTTGACCTTTACGTCGGTGCGATGTTAAACGGCAAGATATTCTTCCTCTGCGAAGGCGGCCTTGCTTCAGACCAGGCCATGCTGTATTGCCCGAATCTCTATCTGACGCGTCGCACGACTGGCCCGAAGCGGATGTTGACTTACAGCTGTCCTGGTGTCGGCGGATGGACTGAGATAAACGAGATACTGTTCATGTCAGTTCTTCAGGAGCCGGGCGTTTCTCCTTTTGAGTGGGAGAAGTGGTACTCATCTGATTGGGTCGTAGTAAACGTCAATTACTAGAGAACTGACACGTTCGCGGTCGGCAGATGCTGCCAGATCGTCGCTCTGGTTAGAGGCCTTGGGCAGTCGTGATGACGGCTGTCGTTACGCCGATCAACCTGCATGACATGCAGGGATTGCACATTCGCATCTATTTGGATTTAACGGTAGCAGTATATGCCCAGAGAAGTGCTCGATTTCGAGCGACCGATTATAGACCTCGAGGAGGCCATCGAGGAGCTCAAGCTTGCGAGAGACCCTCAATACGCCGACAGGATACGGTCGTATGAGAAGAAGC
>JAFGIT010000422.1 GCA_016929465.1 Candidatus Coatesiibacteriota bacterium
AAGTCCTTCTGCGCCGATGGTACTGCCCTCACTAGGGGTGGGAGAGTAGGTCGCCGCCGAGATTTTTCTTTTTTACCCGAGGCCCCCAAAGGGGCTTTTCTATTTTTTGACACAGCCTCGAATCGCAAAGGCGCCCCTTCCATATTCCCGTGGCAGATGGGTCCATCCAATGAACTCCCGCCTTGAAAGAGGGAGCCAATGGCAGCCCCATGCGGTATCGTGGAAATGAAGTCCACGATTTGCCCATTTCTCCCCCTCCCGCAACGAAAGCTCTATTTTGGATGTGGGGCTCTATGTTGTATGATCAGCAGTCGTAAAGAAGTTTGGGATGACATAATAGGAATAAAAGGAGGCCATTCATGGCCAAAGCATTAGCAGAAATGACCGAGACGGAATTTGAGGCCCTTGTCCAAAGGGTCGTGGATAGACGATTGAATGTGTGGCTTACCCAGCTCTTGGATGCACTTGCCGGCTCGAGCGAAGAGGAGCGAGCTGCTCTTAAGCCAGAATTCGCGGAATCGCTCAAGCGATCCATCGAGCAGGCCGAGGCTGGCGAATTGACGAGCCTCGCATCTTTCCGCGTCTCACTCGGGAAATGAATCCGTTTACAGTCTATCTCACTCCAGAAGCGAAAAGAGATGTCGAGCGACTCGATCCGTCAATCTTATCGCGAGTACTCGACAAGCTCGAATGGATTGGTCGAAATGCGGATCTCATTGATCATCATCAGCTGAAAGGTCTGCAATGGGGAAACTCGTTCAGATACCGGCTCGGGGATTACCGAATAATTTATCAGATGAACCATCATGAGCGGCAAGTGACCATTCTCAAAATCGCCCACAGGAGAGAAATCTATAGGAGTGAGTAGAAGCAGGCGCTCAGATTGCTCAAGCAGAATCCGCCCGTCAGTGCCGATGATCTGGCCTCTATAGGCCTGGGAGAGTAGGTCGCCGTCGAACAAATCTCATTATTGCCCGCCATTCGGAGACTCAAGCCACTCCTTTGAGTGGATTAGATCGAATCCCTATGTTATTGTCAGGCGATAAACATCTGAAGTCTGCTGTTGGCAAAGAACTTGAGTATGGCCAAGCGAATGAATGCAATAGAGAAGGTCGCTAAACTGGTATCGGAAGCGTTGGATGATCTGGATTCCAGCGATAAAAAGCTCAGCGCAGTCATACGAAAGGCAATCCGGATCGCCCGACTCAGGAATGACTTCGAAAATCTCTGGTGGTTGGAATATGAGATGTGTTCTATGGATGACGATGGTGCGAGAATGCGAGCCGGGCAGGAGATTAAGTCTCACCTGACCAAGAAGGATTATGATATTCTAAAGGAACGCTACGCTCATGCATATCAGAATGAACGGAAGCTAGGCATGTCCCTTGACCAGAGGGGCCAGATCAAAAGTAAAACCACTCTTTGCATCTTCCCCGTCGAGGAGATTGAGGACCGCGTCGCATTAATGGAGAAGGAAGCCGAAAGGACCTCAAATCATTTGCGTTACTCGCTAGGAGCAATCATTCAGGATAGGCTTGCAGTCATTACACGTATCCGCCAACGTGTGCATGCCTTTCTTAGCGAAACGGAAAGGCAACTGGCATTTGGGCAGCTCAATTCTGAT
Source organism: Candidatus Coatesiibacteriota bacterium (assembly GCA_016929465.1). GTDB lineage: Bacteria > B130-G9 > B130-G9 > B130-G9 > B130-G9 > JAFGIT01. The sequence goes on from JAFGIT010000422.1 coordinate 1,625, forward strand.
ATTTTTGAGCAGAATCGACTTTATGTCGACTCAAGGCTTCAAAAAATCGCGCCGGATATTCTCGAGAAATTCGCATCGGCATATAAGCGATTGGGCGAAGGAGATTCTGAGGCACGAAGCCAGGCCCTGACCTCATGCCGGAGAATACTGAAGTCATTGGCGGACCACCTGTATCCTGCGACTCATCAGCCGGTGAAATGCGCTGACGGCAAGGAAAGGAAACTCACCGATGACAAATTCATCAATAGACTCCTGCAATTCATCGCAGAGAAGGTGAAGGGAAGGACATCGGGTGATCTGTTGCTCGCGGATCTAGAGGATCTAGGCGGGCGATTGGAGAAAGTCCATGATCTCAGCTGCAAGGGTGTGCATGCGGAGATCTCGTCTCTTGAGACCAACCAATGTGTGATCAAGACCTATTTACTTCTTGGCGACATTCTGCGCCTTGCTGAGGAAGGCTCCGGCTTATATTCGGATCATACAAAGGAGTCTCACGATGAATGATAATCGTCGATGATCGAATAATAGACCGAGCGCGGGCAGCACTGACAGTGATAGCCCGGGAAGCTCGGATTAGAGCGGCATTCCTATTCGGCTCGTATGTCGAGGGCGAAGCGGACGAATTCAGTGACATTGACATTGCCGCCTTTATCGATGGCCTTGAGAATTGGGATTTGAATCGGCGAATGAGAGAGGCAATCGAGCCTCAACGAGAAGTCGGCGATGACATCGAACTGCATTTTTTCCCTGCGGAGCTCTTGGTCAATCCCCCCAAGGCCAGCTTCGCTGCATATATCCAAAACCACGGTGTGAAGATTGATCTGTGAATTCGTCCCAGGGGCCATCCTTCTTCGCCGCGGGCGCCGATGCTACTGCCATCTCTGAAGGCATGAAAGTAACGTGCAGAACTTCTTATTATTTACCCGACGGCACAGGAATGCCTCAATCTCCTGGCCAGGCACCCAATGCCAAGGTCAGCATCCGCCCCATTCTATCACCAGGCCTCCTCGGCACCTGTGACGCCCATCGCTGCCAGCAATGCCTCGACTGAATCGAACTCCCGGCATCGGCCCCCGAAGCAGTCGGCGATACTCTCTGACCTGACCTGCATGCAGTTCAGCGGGAGCTTCGCCCACGGCAACCGCTTGGGCGAATGGATGACGTGGAAATCGCCGCCGGCTACCATTGCCGCAGTGTTGTAGAAATCAGACGCGAGCGGCTGCCGGTATGACATCGGAAGATACTCTTCGCCAAGCATGATGTTCGCCCGCAGCAGGGCCATCTCGGCGAGCGCGACGCTCGATGGCGTCGGATGGTCGAACTCCTGTGCGGGCACCGGCATGAAATCCGCATTGCGAGCCTCCAACCAACCATCATCGGATTTGAAGCCCATCATCTTCTCGCGGAGCGTTCTGATCGTCTCGGAATGGGATCCGGTCTCCTCGTGCAAGTAGGTCGCGAAGAGGAGCATCGCTGCGTAGTCGTTCAGAAATTCGTCGGTCTGAAGGTCCGGTCCCAACGAGCTGTGTACAAGCCTGCCGTCCCTGAAATGACGCTCCATCAGGCCATCGAATACGCCGATTGCGAGCGCCTTCGCTTCGCTGATGCCCGCCAGACGGTCAGCCATCAGAAGGCCAATCCCAGCAAGCGCATTCCAGCCAGTGACGAGCTTCATATCGACGAACGGCTGTGCTCTCTCCTTTCGCATTGATAGGAGTTTCTGCTCGATCTCCGGCAGGAATGCGAGCCTGGTCATGATGAGGTGGTTCTTGCCCTCGAAGTTGCCGCCTTCGGTCACCTCGTAGAGCTGCTCGAATTGGTCGAGTTCGTCTGCCGTAAGGACTTCATCAAGATCTTGCATCGTCCAGAGATACGTCTCGCCCTCCCTGCCTTCGGTATCGGCATCGTGGGCTGAGAGGAAGAGACCACCCTGCTCGAATGTCTCGCATAGGCACTTGATGAGCATCACGGCGATCGTCCGGTATGCGTCCTTTTTCAGGACTTTGAAAGCGGCTGAATAGACCCAGAGCAGCATCGCCTGGTCGTAGAGCATCTTCTCGAAATGAGGAATGGTCCATGCGCGGTCCACGCAGTAGCGATAGAAGCCACCCTGAAGGTGGTCGTGAAGCCCGCGAATCGCCATCGTATCGAGGGTCCCCACGAGCATCGCTCTCGCGGCGCCAACGCCCGTCGCCTCGAATAGATGGAGCAGGTAGAGGAGTGTGCAGTGAGGGGGGAATTTGTGGCCGGCTCCAAAGCCGCCGTACTCACGATCGTAATGAGCATTTATGATATCGATGAAATCTCCGCCCCTCATCTCTGGAGCCTTTTGCTGCTGCATTATGTAGCGAGCGATCTCGGAGCCGCGGCTCTCGCAGAATTCAAGTGCGAGCCGAAGCGCCTCGATGAAGCTTGGCATGCCGTGGCGTGGCTCGGGCGGGATATATGTCACAGCAAGGAACGGCCTCGCGTCGGGCGTCATAAAGACGTTGAGCGGCCATCCGCCCTGCCCTTGCGTCTGCATCAGGAACGACATCAGGTATTGGTCGATGTCGGGTCGCTGCTCCTTATCGACCTTGATCGCGACGTAGTGCTTGTTGAGATAGGCTGCAGCCTCCTCATTCTGGAAAGACTCGTGCGCCATCACGTGGCACCAGTGGCAGGTCGCATAACCGACCGACACAAAAAGCGGCTTCCCGGCCGCCTTCGCATGCTCGAGCACCTCAGGCAACCACTCCTGCCAATGAACGGGATTGTCCTTGTGCTGCCTTAGATAGGGCGAATTTGCCCTGTCGAGGTTATTCCTATCGAACCTCATCTGCGCTCATTCCTCGACCTTTTCGATCTCCGGCAGGGAGTTGATCGCGGTCCCGCTCTTGATGATCATGATAAGGATGAAGACGGTCGCAGGAATCGTAAGCACGTAAGTAGAGCTTGGCCCTAAGAGCGCAATTTTATCTGAGATGAGGGGCAGGATAGTGCCAAGCGTCAGATACGCGCATTTGATGCATATTATTACTGAGGTGATGAGATAGAGCCCATCCGGCAGTCGTTCGACATCGAAGCCATGACGCTCAATGAACTTGTTATAGTCCTTTGCGAATCCCCATGTCGCCCTGAATATCCAATATAGATGGAATATGGGGATCAAGAGCAGCCACGCAGCCGCAGCCGGAGATGTGCTTGCGTGCCCATCCTGGATTGCCTTCCAGGTCTTGTATATGAATGTTAGCAGGACCACGAGCACAAACACCTGGATCAGAGGAATTGTCAAATAGAGCGCGGAGCTGACACCCTCGCCCTGGCGTGCAACCTGCGATATCCAATTCCCCGCTAACCAGGCCGCCAAGATGCCCACGCCATAAGCTATTGCGAAGAAAGTGGTCGAGATGCGTCTATTCGTCATGTTGTGTTCTCCAAGTCGTCTGATTCCATCGAGCTCTGATAGTTGATCTCCACCGGCCGCAATGGGGGCAGCTTGTTTATCGCGTCACAGCTTCTCGAGATTATGAGTATTCCCAACACGAATATTGCTATTCCCATCAACTGGTTCATCAGAGATACCGTGGAGATTACCATGACCGCAAAAACCTGCATCGGATTCTCGGGTGAAGGGTGCCCACTCAGGGAAACTCTGACGAAGAAAAGCCCGATGGCGCCCATCAGGAAGGACATCGAGGTTAGAATAGCATAGGCCAGATATACACCATTCTTCAATCGCGGGAGTTTGGCCTGGTGGCGCTTGAGCAGAGCATTGTACTCCCTGACGAAACCAGTCAGCACGTGGAATATCCAATAGAGATTGAAGATCGGAATGAATAGAAGACCCACCGCAAGACCGGCCGAAGTGCTTGTCTCCCCGTCCTGGATCTCCTTCCAGATTCGATAGATGAACACGAAATGGGTCACTATGAAGAAAATAATGGATATGGCAGTTGCCACGATGAAGGAAACACCGGCATAGCTGCCCAGAATCCCGGCGAATACGCCGCCGACAAATGCCATGAATATGGCAAATCCGAAGGACCCGCAATACGCCCAGAGAAATCCGCGCTTTGATATACGTTCGTCTCTCAATCCGCTGCCTCAACTTCGTTACTACTAATCATCTTCGAAGCGCTTCGCTCGCCGTCTTCCATTCTGGGCAGCGCATTTATCGCGTTACAGGTCTTCGATATAAACACGATCCCAGCAAATATCCAGAAGATCGGGATCGCCCTCGTGCTGTCGAAGAAGAGAAGGACCACGGCAATTGGTGTAGTCAGCGCGAATGCGGATAATATCATATAGAGCCGTTCAGACAGCGGGGGAACATCGATCTTCTGCCGCTCGATCAGGCGGTTATACTCCGCGGCAAAGCCGCCGATCGCGCGAAACACCCAGTAGAGATTGAACACCGGAATGAATAGATAATTGACCGCCGCGTTTGGTTTTATTTTCGTGCGCCCATCCTGAATAGCCCGCCAGCTCTTGTGTATCACGTCGATGATTGCGTGGAACGAGAAAGCCAAAGCAACGAGCGAGAATGGGAGGGTCAAGACCACCCACATCGCTTGTCCGAAGGAATACTCGCGAATTATGAAATAAAAGATGCCTATTCCGGCTGGGAATCCAGCAAGAAAGAACAGAATGTGTGCCACCTTGGATATCTTCTTCGCTCCCAGATATTCGCCCGGCGCCACATTCTCGGGCTCGAGCATCTTTAGCTCCCGGAGGTTGC
>JAFGIT010000423.1 GCA_016929465.1 Candidatus Coatesiibacteriota bacterium
GCCTGGCGTTGAGACCGCCTTCAATGCGCATTCTTTTCGCTTTGGAATTGCAACTGGAGCGGCGCATTGGCCTTCTCCGGGGAATGAGGCGTGGCCACAAGCCCTGCACTTCAGGACGCGGTCCTCGCCCGACTCCGCAATGACAATAAACTCGTGGGAGGCGCTGCCGCCGATAGCCCCCGTCTCGGAGGTCGCAATCGGTTCGTATTCCACGCCTATACGGTCGAATATCCTGCAGTAGGCCTCGAACATCTTGTTATAGCTCACGTCGAGGCCGGCCTCGTCCATGTCGAAGCTGTAAAGGTCTTTCATCGTGAATTCGCGGGTCCTGAGTACCCCGAACCTTGGACGTGCCTCATCTCTGAACTTGGTCTGTATCTGGTAGAACATCTTGGGGAGGTCCGCCCAGGACCTTATCTCGTTCGCCACAATCAGCGTGATGATCTCCTCGTGGGTCGGCCCGAGGAGCATCTCGTGTCCATGTCGATCGATGAAGCGGAACACATCCTGGCCATAGTCGTCCAGACGACCGCTTCGCTGCCATATCTCTGCTGGTTGAAGCGCGGGCAGTAGGAATTCCTGGCCCCCAGCTCTGTCCATCTCTTCGCGAACGATCTGTTTCAGATTCTTGACTATCGCGTAGCCGTAGGGCAGGTATGAATAGGCTCCAGAGGTGGCCTGGCGTATCATACCGGCCCGTACCATGAGTTTGTGGCTGATACTCACCGCATCCGCGGGCGCCTCTTTCAGCGTGGGGATGAACGCTTCCGAAAATCTCATATCTAAACTCCCTCGTGACAAGGATTGGTTTCAAAAGACTATGAGAGCCCAAACAGGAATTGACCCTCACTTGGCCGGACAATGCCAATATTCGAAGCATCCCGCAAGCTTTTGATGATTGCATCGGAATTGGCCGCGGGGACCCAGATCATGCGTGGGTTGGCGCTCGTCGCCCTGAACGCGGGGAGTTCGCCGACGAGAATCCCCTAAGTCGCGAGCCGTTTGCCCAATGATCTGGCGGATTCGAGCAGGGCCTCTTCTTTTGCTGCCAATCCGGGGGCTCCCAAACCGGCTCCGACGATAATCTCCTCGGGCTTATTGAAGCCGAGACGGTGCAGTATGTCACCCACAGAATCGAAGTAATCGGAATAAACCTCCGCGTCTGGCATGCCCTGCGTGAAGATGAGTCCGAGTTTCTTGCCCTTGGGCATCCTGCTGAGAAAATCAGAGGTCAGATAGGAGAAGAGCCGGTCGAGGACCAGTTTCAATTGCCCGGTCATCCCAAACATATAGACTGGCGTCGCAAAGACAACGGCGTCCGATGTGTTTAGCTCGTCATAGATATGTGTCATGTCGTCTTTCTGCACGCAGTGGTCTGTTTCGTATTTACACGCCGAGCAGCCCTGGCATCCGACCATATTCATCTCATTGGCATAAAATATCTTGGTCTCCGCACCCTCGGCCTCCGCCGACTTCAGGACCTCCTGCGCGAGTATCCCCGAATTGCTGTTTGCTCTTGGGCTTCCTACGATTGCGATAACCTTCATATTCCCGTCCCCATGTTTTTTGACTTGTCCGGATTCTAAATGAACGGCAGCAGACTATAATATCATCGACTTGATGTCCATAGTCGTGGAATAATATATCATTCAATTATTCAAGCTTGGACAGGACGGAATATGGCTCTGATAGATGCCCAAGAGATCGACGCACTGACACGGCATCTGCTGAAGTTGCCACGCAGGCACATTTGGCCAGCTATGACGAGGCAGCGGACGTTCTCTACCTGAATTTCAAGAAGCCAAGTCATGCCGATGACAGCGAGCTGACCGACGATGACATCATTATCAGATATGAGAACGGTGAAGTGGTCGGCTTGACTGTGCTTTACGCCAGCCAGCGTTGAATATCCCCGCAAGCCGACCGTTATATGTATGAGGCCCGCAATTTTGCCCGATCAGGGCCGCGTGCTCCCCAAATGAGGACGTCCCTCCCCTTAGTCTAATTCGGCTTTACGGGCGAGTCAGTCAGCTCAAAGGCCCTTGCCAGCGTTGCCGAGGACGGCCCGTGCGCCGTCCACTTGCCGCTCGCATCGATGTCAATTAGCCAGTAAGTGTATGAGACACCATGCAAGACATCTTCGTCAGTGTGACTATATGAGGCACCACCTGCCGGGCTTCCATCGGATGGGATGAAGCCGCTTACCAGATTGTAGCCCGATGAATGGTCGTCGGCTCTATAGAGCAAAAAGCCCGCATTGTCGATCTCGGTGCCCGTCTCCCAGGAGACAAGAATCTCGTCGAATCCGCCCCTTGCCCAGAATGACCGAAGCTGAATGAAGGCCGGCCCCCCGTATTTGTAGTGATATCCCATATCGACCTTGTCGCCGTCGGTCATGTCGAGGTAGCCGTCTATGTCGGTCGAATACTTCTCGTTGCCCGTGTCGCCATAGGTCTCGAAGGCAGTGTCGCCCGCGTTGATGCAGGGGCTCTTGTCGTTGTCGTTCGCGTAGTAGAGGAAATAGCCGTTGTATCTGCAGCCGGCTGGAAGGTAGGTGAATCTCGGGTCCTGACTTATGTTGCCATATTGGCCCTCGCAAGTGCCGTCAGATATGTCGCAGTGGCTGATCTGCGAGCAGTTCAAATCGACTATATCATCGTCGTTATTCCAGATGATGCTGTTGAGCAATACTGATGAATTGCCGGAGACGTTGACGCCATCCGGGTAGTTGTTGGCGACCGTGCACTGGGACATCGTCATGTCGGCCAGGTGGCCGTAGATTCCACCGCCGTGGGCATAAACTGGCGCGCTAAGGCCGTTGTTGATTACGAGGCAATTCAATATCTCTGCCGAGCATGTGTCGTTCGAAGTCGCGATGGCGCAACCGATTCCTCCACCGGCCACGGAGCCTGATGAGTGCTCTGCCTCGGCGTAGTTATCGGCAATCACGCAATCCTGAATGAGAGCGTTGCAGGTTCCCCAATACACCGCGATGCAACCTATTCCACCGCCGGCGCCATCATCCGGCCCAGTAGTCCTGACCGTATTATGCGAGATTACACAATCGCGGATTGTCGGTGAGGAAGTTCCCCACAGGAAACCGACGCAGGCGATGCCGGCTGCTCCAGCGCTTTCACCGACCGCCTCATTTTCGGTTATATTGCATCCCTCGATTGTCGGCGAGCAATTCCAGATGAGAATGCCGCCGCCGAACGCATCCGTGGTGTAGGCGGTAGCTGCTCCGGCAGAGCCACCCGTGACCTTGAGTCCTCGAAGTATGAGATTGCCGTCTCCTATACATGAGATGACGTGGGCAGCGGAATTCCCTGCATCGATCGTCACCGCGTCAGAGCCCGCGCCCAACAGATTCACATTGTAGTTCATTTCGAGCGGAAAGCTCTCCCCGAGAGCCTCGTTATAATCGCCTGCCGCGATGTGGATGTTATCACCCGCTGCCGTCGCGTATCCGAGCGCGAAGCTGATGGTCTTGAAAGGACTGCTCTGGCTCCCACCGCCGGAATCATCCGTTCCCGATGAAGCATCAACGTAGTAATCGGCGGCGACAGAAACACTCGCCGCAATCAACAGCATCGAGAGAACCGTAAGAATGATCTGAAAGGACCTCGCGCCCATGGCCTCTGTCTCCAAAAATGAATGTTTTTCCCGCAAGCCCCTATAGATTGCGGGTGTTCATTCCCCGGCCGTTTCCTCCGGGGCAGGCAGGTATGGTCCGGAACGCGAACGCGACTGAAGCGAATCCATCACTCCGGCGCACACCAGTTACAATAAAAGCATTACCAATTTGGAGCCAAGCGCCAAATTCAGGAGGAAGTATCGGGATTGGTTGAGGTATTAGGGCTGGAGTTTGATCAATCTTCGACGGATAGTGCGTCCAAGTGAGATGAGTATGACCTGATGAGAGCCTCGGCCTCGCGACTCCGTCCATTTCGGCGCAGTAGCGCTATTAGACGCTTGAGACCTCGCTCCCAGAATATGCTCTTCTGATCGAGCATGACCAGCCTTCTGAGCGCAATCTCAGGAACATCAACGAGTTGCTCGGGGAGATCAAGATCGGAAACGTGCATCAAAATGGGAGCCTCCAGATTCCGGCAAAACTCCAAGGCAATGCTAAACTGCTCCACACCGGCCTCTCCGCCAGCCGCTTGAGCGTTGCGCATAATGGTCATAGAGAGCTCGATCTCCGAAAGGGTGCCGGTCGCGAGACGCCTGATCTCAGCGAGGTGCTTTGCGGCCCCTATCTCATTCGAGGCGAGTTGGGCGCTGAAGAAAAGCCTCAGGTGGGCAAGTGATCTTATTTGAGTATCCTGATTCTCTGACGCAATTCTCGTGAGCCTTTCTCGAATATCAGAGGGAAACTCGCCGAACTCTTGCCTGGCAGATGGGAGAAAAGCGTACTCAGGGGAGCTGTCTAGTAGTTTCAGCAGGGCCGCGAGGCCACCCTCGACATCGCCAAGCACGGTGTCTTGAATGCGGAGTATCATCCCTATCGCCCGCGCCCCGTCGTCTCCATCTCCGAATATGACCAATTCGTTCAGAGCGGCCAGCGCATCCGCTATTCTGCCCTCTTTCAATCTCCGTTGGGCTATTTCGAAGAACATCTCCCTCGATAGATTCTGAGCGCGAAATAGTCCACGCCATTTGAGAAGCCTGCTCGCCGTCCATTCCTCGAGATGGAAATCGAGTCGTCTGGACAATAGCAGCGGCTCGAGCTTCTCGAGGACCAGTCTTCTCGGACATGGGCTCAAGAGCAGCGAAGATATGAGTCTGGCATCATCCGCCAGTGGGCTGTCGAAAAAACGGTCAGACAGGCTCTCGAGCTGAACGCGAGGCAGCCTCGCAAGGGTGATCGAAGCGAAATTCCAGTCGCTCGAAGCGGCTTCGCTCTTCTCGCTGGGGCCTCTGCCAATCTGCTCGATGAGCTCTCTTGCACTGATTCCCTGGCCTATCGCGTATCTCAGCTCCTCATCGACCAGGTAATCAGGCGCCATGATACCGGCAGCGACTGCAAGCAGAAAACCGAAGGAAAGTGCGCAGGCAATTCTTGCCCGAAAATTCTTTCTGAGCAGGATCGCGAGCGCAAAAAGTACTGCGAGAATGAAGGCCACGAAGTGCGCGAGGCCAAGAGCAAAGAGAGCTTCACTCCCATCCCAGCGAATCAAGCCGAGAAGTCTGGTTGCGAATCGAGATATCAACGCCGCGCAGGAGAGCCCCATGCCGAGGGCAAGAGCCGCCGGCCGGATTTGCCTTCTAACAAGCATGATCGCACCCGGAACGAGGGCAGCGACCATGAGCAAGATATCGAGGTGAGTGTTATAGACGGGAAATAGCCCCTGCGCGAGAACCAGCCAGACCAGGAGCCCGATATAGACTGCGAGTGGTCTCAACGTTTCAGCCTCGCCATCTCGATAGCTTCTTCCAGGCGGTGAAAATGACCAATACCGTAAGCAAGACTGGAGGTATCAGCAGTATAGCCGCAATGAGTTTCCCCAGTCGCCGCAGCCAGTGCAGGACGGGGTGCAGGTTTCCATTCTGTCTGGAGATATCAGCATCGTTAATCATAACGACCGGAGCATATCAGCGAATTGCGGTTCTACTCAACGCCCAAACGGGGACGTGATCGATCGTGCTATAGGGCGCTATGGGGAGGCGGGATCGAACCGCCTCCCATGATTGAGTAATATTATCCTATTGAGTTGATCGCCTTCTCGGCGTCCGATAGCAGCTCATCTGGGCTTATCGGCTTGCCTACTGCCTTCTCCATCCACAGGTCGGGGTAAATGCAGCCCTGGGCGCAGATGCGCTCTAGCTCGGGAGCGAGCTCGTGAGTCTTGAAGTAATTCTCCAACTGGTGGCTGATGATGTGCCCGATCGGATAGTCCGGCAGATAGAGATAATAAGTGATCATGTGCGAATAGATGCCCAGGATCGAATGGTCTGATTTGCCGAAATAAGGCTCCCAGTATTTCGTCCATAGCATCTGCGCGGCCTCCATCACGTGACGTTTGAGGTCCGCCGGCCTCGCGTCAGGATTCTTGTAGAGGTATCTCCAGGCGTGCATATCGACGAGAGACATCGAGGCGATTTCGCAGGTCGATAGATATGTGTGGATGGGCTTCTCGGGGCTTTCCTTCCCAGGCGGAAGCCCCAGCACTTCCTTGTCTTTGCCCTGGAACAAGAATGCAATCGCTTCCGTGAATGCTGTATTGGGCACGCCCTCCAGAGCAGTGTGATCGACCATATTCATGCTGATCGTCTGCTCGATTGTGTGACCCAGCTCGTGCATGGCGATGTTGAACGCGTTGTGGCTCAGTTTGCCCTTCTCGGTGCGGATCCTGAGCAGCGAATTCGCGCCTCTCATCGCGGCGCCCCGCGCGTGGCCGGCGCTCCTCGAGGGCTCCGCGACTATGTGGTCCGCGAAGTATTTTGCCTTCTCTTCCGAGAAGCCGAGCTTGCGCAGAATGTCCGGGAGCCTCCTGTTGAAGGCGTCAACGTCCGGGAATTCCCTCTCGACGAGACCATCCATTTCGGCCTGACTGTCGAGCGGCTTGAAGCCCTGATACCAGATGTCATAGGGCCTCAAGTCACGACCCAGCCGGGCCTTCATCTCCTCTGCGACCTTTCCCAGCACGGGTGAGGAGAGCAACTGATCGAACATCCCCTCGACCTTCGCCTCGGGTATCTCTCTGTGAACGTTGAAACGGCGGTCGATCAACGTCTTGTTGACCGTATAATACTCGTCCTGCATTCGCTGAGCCTCGAAAACCTCGAACCAATAGTCGTATCTTCGCTCGCCTTCCGGCGTGGTCTGAATCTTATTCCGGTCGGCGCCGAAGCACTCGTTAGAATATGGATTCCAGGTGATGCTGTTATTGTTGATGATCTCGCGAGGGATGGTCCCCTCGACGATGTGCTTCATGACCTTCAGGATGAGTTCCTGCTTCGGCTTTCCAGTCGGATCGGCGTAGAGCGCCTTTAGCTCATCTCTAAGGCCCCAGTGAGAGATAAGACGCTTCTCTTTTTCGTAGAGCCGCTCGCCGTTTTCAGCCAGTAGGCAGTTCATGAAGATGTTATAGCCATCGACATAGGTGCTCGCCTTGTGGACCGCCAGGAAGTGCTTGTGGGAGACTTCCGCCGGCACCCGGCTTTCGTAGTTCGCGAGCCTGACCTCGGTCCATTTCTCGCGGCTCCAGCTTCTGTGATTCTGGACCATCGATTCGAATGTCTCCCGCTTGAAGTTTAGCAGGATGACGAATGGGAGCTTCAGCTCGAAGAAGTCGTCGGTTATATGCTTGAACGGGTTGTACCGTGCCAGGAGTTCATCCTGGGGTGAGAACGGCCCCAGCTCGAGTTCTTTCCACCTGCCGAAGTAGGTGTGGATCTCTATTAGGTGTCCGCGCAGCTTCTCGAATACGAGCTCCAGTTTGTCCCTGAATGCTGCAAGCTCCGATGCGTCGTCGATGAAGTACTTCAGGCAGAATTCCTTTAGGTCATCTGCAGAGCCATCCTTATCCTGCCAGAGCGAGAGCACCTGCAGAACTCCTGTCTCGGATCGCTCTCTGCTCTTGAAATGGCTATTCATCTCGGCCAGTATTTGGCTCTTCTGTTCCTGGGTGATTTCAAACATTGGTTCTCCTTTTCCCAACTCGGCGGCCTAAGTAATCCGCCTTGGACAATATTCGTAGCAACGGTCGCGATAGGACGAGTATTCCGTTATGACCGGCCACACTCGTAATTATTCTTTATTCGATTTATCAGATTTCAGAATCGGGATTACTAACTTCTGTCCCGGTTTGATCGTACTACCCTTGAGGCCATTAGCCCGTCTGATCGCTTCCACACTCGAACCATATTGCTGGGCAATCCA
>JAFGIT010000040.1 GCA_016929465.1 Candidatus Coatesiibacteriota bacterium
GGTCGCTGTTCCGGACCTGCAGGAATCAAGGCCCTTTTGTATGGTCGCGAAGGCGTCTCCCCAGCTGCCGCCGGTGTTGCTGTCATCGCCCGTCGTAGTATCTACATAATACTCCCTATAGGCATCCCCGGTGTATTCGCCGGGATAGTGATAGCCCATATCGATCGGTCCTGTGCTGCCGTCAGAATCGTCATCCCCATCTGAGCGGCCATCGATCGCCGTTGTCGAATAGGGGATGCCATGAGTCTTGACAGTGCCCGTTCCGCCATCGACACAAGGCGAAGCCTCATTCTGAAGCCCAGAATGGGACAGGTAGAATCGAACGTCGGCCAGATTCACAAACAGGGGATCGTCATCGATATTGCCCGTGCCCGAATGACCGCCCTCGATGCACGAATAGGTTATGTCGATGCTTGAGTCTCCGGAGACGTAGAGCTCGTTTGGAGAGTCTCCCCACAGGACAGTGTTGATGACCGTCGGCGAGGATTCGACATAGCAGAACATGCCGCCGCCATCGGAGGCCGAGTTCTCGGCGAATGTGCAGTTTGTCAGGGTGGGCGAGGAGCTGGCATAGCAGAGCACCCCCCCGCCGTAGCTATCGGCTGTATTCTCGTAGATCAGGCAGTTGGTAAGGGAAGGCGAGGAATGATCCAGATATATCGCGCCGCCGTCATCGGCTGAGTTGCCCTTCAGGATGCAGTTCTTGATCTCGGGGCTAGAATACCTAACAAGCATGCAGCCGCCACGGCCAGCCAAGCCCGAGCCATCCGCATCACCGCCTGTCATCGTGAATCCCTCGATCGATACTCCGGCGGCATAATCGACATAAATCACATGATCATAGCCGCCCTCGGCATCGATCGTGGTGCTGTCTCGGCCCGCGCCTAATAGTCTTATATGATCGCCTATAAAAAGCGGGAATGACTCTCCATTGACAGATTCTGAGTATGTTCCCGCCTCAACATGCACGATGCACGGATCTTCCGAGCTGCCATGCCCTGTTGCAGCATCCAGAGCCCGCGTGATTGTCTTGAAAGGATGACCATACGCACCTGTGTCATCGTCGTCCCCATCCACGCCATCAACGTAGTAATCGAGGTATCCGCTACTCTCAAATCCCCCATCGTAATGGTAGCCCATATCAACCGGACCGGTGCTGCCATCGGAATCATCATTCTCATCATCGCGTCCGTCCGTGCAGGTTGTTCTATACCGGACCCCATGGTCGGCCGCTGTCCCCTCTCCGGCATCTAAACAGGGCGAATCCTCAGGTTCCACCCCTGAATGTTGAAGATAATAGACATCGTCTGTGAGCCTCACGAAAAGCGGATCGTCATCGATATTCTCGTATCCAGAGTAGCCGCCTTCGATACACGAGTAGGTGATATCAATCGTGCCGCCGGCGAACGTGTGTATCTCGTCGGGCGAATCTCCCCATAGAATCGTATTAATCGCCTCGGCCGAAGCGCCGCTTATCTCGAAACCGCCACCATGCCCCGCAGCCTCGTTGTCCGACGCCGTGCAGCAGTCTATTATTGGACAGGACGATGCTCCGATGTACATCCCGCCCCCATTGCTGGCTGATATATTATGCGTGATGAGACAGTTGACGATCTCCGGAGATGAATGCTGCAAATTCATGCCGCCGCCAGAAGAAGTCACCGTCCAGTTCCGCTGTATTTCGCAGTTCTTGATGTACGGATCAGAGCTGTAGAGCGCAAAGCCACCACCTCGACGAGAGCCTTTGTTGAGATTAATTGGGCAATACGTCAATTCTGATGACGAGTATCGGAGGAAGAGACCTCCACCATCCTGCGCAGCATGGTTATGGCTGAAAGAGCAGGAACGGACCGTCGGGGAGCACTCGTAAACGAACAGGCCTCCCCCATCCTCATTTGAGGTGTTATAGGTAAACTCGCAGTTATTAATCTCGCCGTCGCATAGGTGGAAGTAAATGCCGCCGCCTTTTTCCTCGGCGTAGTTGTAGGTGATGATGCAATCACTGATGATCATGTCAGATGGGCAGTCATATACGTAGATACCGCCACCTCGTCCCAATATCGAAGCCCCGTCTGCCCGGCCACCGGTTATGGTGAAATGCTCTATGGCGACGGCTTCCTTGGCGTAGCAGAAGATCACGTGGTGTGCACTGTCCTCAGCATCGAGGATTGTCGTCTCCCGATCATCCCCTATTAGCGCGACGTATTCCTTCAAGTGCAGCGGGAAGGTCTCGCCATTTGTTGTGGCAGAATATGTGCCGGCTGCGACATGGATGGTAACGTCTCCCCACTTGTCGCTGCCCTGAACCACTGAGAGGGCATGTGTGATGGTCTTGAATGCACTCCCAGGGCTCCGTCCGTCATCATTATCATCCCCGTAATCCGCATTAACATAGAAATCTCCGATCATGCCGGAGTCCAGGTAGTGCACCTGTGGATCGCCATAGAGATTGAAGTCGAAAGCGTTAGCCCATCTGTTTTCGCCGTTGGTCAAGAGGTAGGATTTGGGAATTGCGAGAGCCTCGCCTATGGGTCGCAGATATACCGAGATCTGTTTGAACACCTCGTAGCCGCGATTGTCATTTCCCATAATCCCGGGAGGTCCATCGTCCGGCCATGGCGTAGAACCAAACGAGACCCTTGAAGCGCCCATCGCCCCTATTGCGCCCCGCTTGAGCAGGGTATATGATAGATTGTCCTTGGAATCCGGATAACCGTTGTTGCAGCTAATCTGATACACGATAGCGGGTTTATCCTGCTGTAGTACGCAGCAATCTTCCCTTGTGAATAAGTCGCCACACCAATGGTCCTCACCATAGCCGATGGCTGTGCTCACAGGCGAACCGTGTCCAAACCAGCTCACCAAGCCGTACGAGTTGTCCGCCCAGTGCTCGGCCGTTTTACCATCAAGCAACTCCTCATCGCTATCCCACTCCGAATCGTCATCACTCTGGCAGGTCCCCTGCTGGTACATTTTGAATGCAGTGAAGCCTCGATCACTCAGGTAATCATCCATCATGAACTCAGAAACCTGGGCGCCATCCGTGCCTGCCCCCACGAAACTCATTGGGAAGAACGCTTTGGTTCTCCAAGAGATATCGCTCGTTGTATTCTGATAAACCAGTATCTTGGTTAGGATTAGATCTAAGACGCCATAGTTGTCTTCGTAAACCGGAATCCTCCCAACATAAACATCCGCCGCAAAATCGACGCCGCCATCTCCCCGATCGCCATTGGGATAGCTCTTGAATTCCCCGTAATACTCGTCGCCATCCAGGTCCCAATTGCCGGTGAGGTCTGCGTAGAAGAAATCGGTTGGATACTGCTTGTGATCGTCCTGATGCCTTCGCGCCCAGCACATCTTCATCGGCAGATCACCAATGTCGTCGCTCGGATCGTCATTGTCGTCGGGATCCGGGTTGCCAATCAGAAGCACATATTCGATGCCAGAAGCCGCGTAGTTATCGACCAGCCACTCACGTATCTTGTCGGCCTCGCCATTAGGCGCCTGGCCGGTAACAGCACCCCATTCATCCTCGGTTATAACAAGAACGTCAAAGCCGATATGCTCCTTGAAAGCCACGAAATCGTCCAGCTTATCGCTTCCCGCCTCAATAGCATTCGTTGTGATGATCACGTAGTCGTAGCGGTCATCATCCCTTGTGGGCGGTTTAGCTCTTCTGGCCGCTGATTGATACCACAGCGCAGCCTGCTCGAAATTGACGAATCGCTCCCTGGCGAGGTCGTCCATTACCGCGTCCTGCAGCAGCTCGTCGGATTCACCCTCACCGTCCGTCTCACATTGCACGACAATTCTGGCGTTGTTGACCAATGTCAGACGGCCGGCCACGGGATTATATGCTATTGGGGTGAACTGGATGCGTATGAACTTCCACTTCCGCATCTGTGAGGAGGCTATCTTCTCGGCGCAGAGTCTGGGATGGTCCTCATCCCGACCATAGACCGAGATGTCCCGGCCATTGACGATCTCGCCTGCGCCTCCCCAGTCAACGATCTGTTCGCCGCCCAAAGGCCAGGCAAC
>JAFGIT010000041.1 GCA_016929465.1 Candidatus Coatesiibacteriota bacterium
TATCAGCGATCCCCCGGCGCTCCTTTACGTCTGGGGTGAACTCGAAGCACGCGACAGCTATGCCATCGCCATCGTGGGGACGAGAGCATGTACTCACTACGGCCAGCAGGCCGCACACGGTCTCGCGCTGGAGCTCGCAGCAATGGGGATCACAGTCGTCAGTGGCCTTGCGAGGGGGATTGACGGCCATGCCCACCGCGGCGCCCTGATGGGCAAGGGCCGCACCATCGCTGTGCTAGGGACCGGACTTGACCAGATATATCCGCCGGAGCATGTCTCGCTGGCCAAGAAGATCTCCGAGAACGGAGCTGTCATTAGCGAGTTCCCCTCCTCAATCCCGGGATTGCCGAGGAATTTCCCGATACGCAACAGGATCATCAGTGGCTTGTCGCTCGGGACGGTCGTGGTTGAGGCTCCAACCAAGAGCGGTGCTCTCATAACAGCCCGGCTCGCCCTGGAACAGGGGCGCGAGGTCTTCGCGGTCCCTGGCAACATAACGAATGAAGCGAGTCGCGGGCCCAATCAGTTGATCCGCCAGGGCGCGATTTCTGTCCTCTCAGCACAGGACATAATCAAGGAGGTAGCACCCGAGATTAAGGGGATGATGAGGGAGGATACTATAAAGAAAGCAACCGAGGCGAAGCTAAACCTCTCCCCTTCCGAACGAAAGATATACGAGGTCCTGACCCAGGAGCCGCTGCACATAGACGAGATTACGCTATCGACGTCACTGCCACAGCCGGAGATCGCCGTAGGGCTATTCAATCTGGAACTCAAGGGGCTTGGGAAAGAGCTACCCGGTAAGCTGTTTGTTCGCACTCTCTGAGGACCACTTTCCGGGAAGATGCGGAAATGGTAGTGCCGCAAATGGACGAATATGGACCTGATTGGGCAAAATGGACCGAATGGATGCAATGTGGCGACCACCCGTGGCCTGCCCGCTTCGTAACATTAAATCGCGTCCGGCAAAGGCCGGAGATGAGCTCAGGAGACCATCTTGCGGAGGACCATCTGAACCAGCCTGAAACTCAGCTGGATCCCCTTCTTGATGATGCGCGGGCGCAGTAGCCGGTGAACGCAATAATAGTATCGTTTCAGGGATGTCTCTGGAATACCGTAGTGTCTGGCAATCGAGGCCGATGGCGGGAAGCACCTGCGATAGAGGTATCTCAGAGTCACCTTTCGCTTGAAGTCAGAGCGCAGCAGAACGCTGAATGCGAGTCGCTTCATGTCATCGGCTTGCTCAAACAGAAACTCCTTAGCCATGATAGGCCAATCACGCTCGACGATCGGGGGGGAGGCATCCTGCTCGAGGGCCTCGAGAAATGCGTCCGGAACGGCCGTACCGAACAGGACATTTCCCAACTTGAGGTAACTGTGGCAGTGCGAACCCACATTCGATGCGGAGACCATCTCCCTAAGTTCATCCCAGTCCAGATTGTCGCCTTCCGAGCGGATGACCGCGTCCATATCCTGTACACACTGCATTGTAAGGTAAGAGCCATTCCAAACATCCGGAGTAAATCCGTGCTGTGCAGTGTGGAGGCTGAGGTGATAGAGCCGGTGCTCCGGTGATGGCACGAGGACCGGACATCCATTGAACTCGTGTGTAATGGACTTCTTCCAAAGCCTGTCCTCGTCGGTATCATACCTGTCGCTGAGCCGCCAGTGGAGGTCTATAGTAACACTCTGGCCCGTTGACGATCGTCTCACCAGAGGAGGGTATGTTTTGGTGTCGGTTTGCGCGTTCTCTGTTTGCTTCTTCTTGCCTTCCGGCACCTCAAATCCGCTCGCAAGCAAAGCCTCCGCCGCCTTCTGTATCTGATTCAGGCGAACCAGGAGGTCCAGGTCCCCGAAAAGCCTGAGGCCGGGACAATCGTAATTCAGGGCAGCGATCACAGGCCCCTTAAGCAGCATCGGATTAATGTCGCCCGCCTCTCTGATTGTCTTTACGGCAAACGGCAGCTCTTTTCCAAGCATCCAGAATTCGTTACGCACGGCGGCGGACCAGAAGTGCGACTCGTATTCCTTGTGCATTTCGGGCGGCAGGATCGCCTCACCTTCGAATGCCTTGAGGCCATACGCCACAACGTGCGTTAGCCTGAATCGCTTGCATATCTCGTCGAAACGAGTGAAGCTGAAGCCGTTCTTAGCGGGCAGTTCAACCACTCTGGCCCTCTGAGATTCTTCCAGGCGAGGCTGGATTAGGAGCATGAATAGCTCCACCTCAGGCCGAATTATGTCCTTCAGGGATTGCATTTCTATCTTCGATGACTTCGATGCATTACAGAATTATTGAGCACGCCGCTACCCGCATGGAAAAACCTCGATACCTTTGTTATCGATTGAGACGCCCAATAGATTAAGATCGACTCATGCAACAAATACAGCATTACACAATAAACATGAAGCCCAGTTATCTGGGAACCTCAATGATTATGAGACAATAGAGTGGAGAATGAGCGAGCGACAGTCGAAGGCCGTCACTCATAGACAGTCGGGCATTGATTTCGAGCAGTCGTTTGAAGAGCGAAAAAAGACCCTATGCAATCGGGGCACGCATCTGCGGTGCTGAAATACAAGATCGCAGCTATATCCGCTTTCTCTGGCCATTGAGAATTCCTGCTCTCAATGGACGGGAGAGGTTCACAAGTGCGATGGATACTCTCCAAGATATAGCGACTAAAACCCCATGTCGCCGCTCTTGCCTTCCCGTAATCCCTGCAATCCCGAAGCAGGAGACTATTCAAAGCTATGGCTTATATTTCGACCAATCCTACGCCAGTGTCCTTGCTGTGAAATCTAACGTCTGCCCCTCTGGTACGACAAACTTGTAGCCGA
Organism: Candidatus Coatesiibacteriota bacterium; assembly: GCA_016929465.1. GTDB lineage: Bacteria > B130-G9 > B130-G9 > B130-G9 > B130-G9 > JAFGIT01. Next base: position 2,842 of record JAFGIT010000041.1, read on the forward strand.
CATTCTGCTCAACGGTCACCTTGAATCCGAGATCAACTTCTGTACCAACCTCTTCATCCGGCGGAGAAAAGAACGTTCCTGTTCCCCCTGTTATAGTCAGTTCCTGCCTGGGATGCTCGAGAAAAACCCTCTCACAAGGGCCTTGGAGTGAATAGCTCTTGATCTCCGGACCTTGACTAGTCACCCCATGGGACTCGGACTTCTTGTTCGATTCGTCCTTGTCTGGCTTCAGCAGCCATTCGCATGAGATTGTCATACACAGCAGGATCATCAATAATACGATCGGTAGAATTCGGGCCGCCTTCATTGATTAACTCTCCCTTCGCTCTGCGGATAATTGAGAAAACCAAAGAAATGATATGTTATGAAATCGTATTTTACAGACTCGATTCCCAACATACAAGGCCAAATCTTGCCTTGGTCTCAACCGTATCTCGGCAGGCCCAGAGCACTATCTAATCTGAGCTACTGCGGATTCTGGCAAGCAACCGGTTGGCTTTCTCTACGTAACCTCCCATCCCCTTCGAATCTGCGAGGTCCCTTGCCTGCTCTGCATAGTCAGTCGCCTTATTGATGGCATCATCAAGGCAGGTCTCCGGGTTGTGCCCCTGTTTGTCATCGACATAATACTCTGCTGCTTGAATATATGCCTCTGACAAAGCCAACCGAGAGATGACAATCTGTTCGAGGTTCCTGACCTCATCCGCAATGGCCCTCGCCTCCTCTCCGGATGCGATTGCCGATTCCCAATTGCCTGTTGCCGCCTCGGCGCGGCAGAGCAATGCCAGCGAGTCGGAGAGAAACGCCTTACTCCCGGTCGCGCGGTTAATGGACTCGGCTTCTTGCGCGGCTTCTTTTGCCTTCGGCCATTGATTCGTGTCGGCATAAGCGAGTGCAAGGTTGTTCAGAGCGGAACCAATGCCAGTCTGATCCCCGAGCTCCCGAAAGACCTTCAGTGCTTCATCAAAGGACTCAAGAGAAGTGTCGAAGTCACCACGGTCTGAATGCACGAGACCGATGTTCAATAGCTGAACTGCCAGTCCGCGCCGGCTCCCCAGCTCCCGACACGTCAACATTGCTCTCTCGTAGTCCTCTAGCGCTCGACCCAGGTCCCCTAGCTGATAATAGACCGCTCCAGAAGCCTGAAGCGTTATTGCGATATTGCGCCGGTCGCCTAATTCTCTGTATATATCCAGTGCCTCCCGAAGGCACCGGATCGCTTGGTCATATTCGCCGAGGTTGGAGTGCACAATCCCCATATCAACAGAGGAGGAGGCGATTCCATACCTGTTATTCAATGCTCGATTTATTTCTATAGATTGCTCAAAGCACTTGATTGCCAAGTCCCATTGGCCACGTTGATCGTGGACAATGCCGATAGCCCGCAATGATGCCGCCTCGATTCTCCTATCGCCCGTCTTTCGCGCAGCTTCATTGGCTCTCTGAGCGAGTGATAGAGAATTATCCCAATCTCCTTTGAGTTCCCATAGTCGAGCCTCTTTGCACAACGCTGCCCCAAGATATCGCCCGTCATCCAAATCTGCCAGATGCTTGCATAGACCTATCGCAGTGTCCCAGCGCCCCAGCTCCTCGAATACGGCTATACGTGATAGAAGTAGGTCCTTCTCTTCCAAAGCCGAGAGCGGGCATCTCGGAAAGCTCTCGCAGAGATGGTCGTATCTCTCGAAGGCGGCCTGTGCATCGAAATTCTGCTGCTGTTTACGGTTGAAGATGCCCCATAGAGCGGCGTGCCTGGCCGCCTTCTCTATGTCTCCAGCCGTCTCCCAGTGTTCCGACAACATCCCGTGGAACTGGTCCAATTGATCCTCGTAGCACTCCTCGATCCTGGCCGCGATTAGTTTACTGAGTTCGCTTTTCAGGCTTTGGATAAGCCGGGAAACTAGTATCTCCCTGGCAATAGCGTGCTTGAAGATATATTCCAGCTCTGGCATCTCCCTTATTTTCAGGATTATGTCGCGTACAAGGAGAGAATTGAGCGCATCTCCCACGTCCGCGACACCGTGAAGCGCATCATGAATAAACGACAGCAAGCTGTAAGGGAAGGTGCCTCCGATAACTGCTCCGTAGTATGCAACTCGCTTGTCCCGTCGCGGAAGCTTGTCATAGCGAGCTCCCAGAATGTCTGCCAGACGCCTCGGCAATGCAATCTCACCGACGTCGCCGACGAGACGCATCTTCCCGTTGTCCGCAATGAGTTTGCCCTGCTCCTGTAACATAAGGAGAAACTCCTCCACAAAGAGCGGATTACCCTCTGAATAACGTCTCAGCCGACGCAAAAGAGCCTGCTCCTCTTGCCCGGAATGAACATAGAAATCGAGCAGCTGTTTTTCGGCATCTCTGGATAGAGAGCAAAGCCTCATCTCAGTGAATGCGGAGTGCTGCTCCTTTACGAGTTTAGAGGTATAGCCCTGCCTGTAAATAAGAACTACGATGACGGGAAAGTCCGAGATGAAATCCGCCAGATAATCGACGAATTCCGCAGTGCCTCCATCCGACCACTGCATATCTTCGAAGACCAGAACCAGTGGCTTCTCAAACGACCAGTGGGCATAGAGCCGCCGAAGCGACATCCAGAGATTGTCCCTGATGGACTTCGGATTCAGCTCTTCGAGAGGGCTCTCAGGATACTCCAGGCCAAATAGGTCATACAGATAAGGCATGGCGCGATGACTAATGTTACCCTTTTCCAGAAGGACCGATAGAGCACTCGAGATGGCATCCCTTCTCGCCCCGACATCAAAACCGAGCGCCGAGGCTATTTGCATCTTTAGAGGAAGATACGGCGGGGTGCGACCGATATTCCAGCCGCTTCCCACGAGCCAGCGAAACTTGTCTCTCCCCAACTGCCGCTGAAGATATGCTTTGAGTTCCAGCACGAGTCGAGATTTCCCGATACCTGCATCGCCAGTGACGCCAAATATCCGTGAGATATGCAGATATTCGCTCTTGCCCTGATCGCAAGGCCGAAGCTCGGGATAGCAGGCCGCTAGACTATCAAAGCTCTCTCTGAGGCTATCGAATTCCACCTGACGGCCAATCATCGGTGCACCAAGCCTGGAGAGTCCCGGCGACTTGAGGTCAATCGAGCGCGGCCCTATCAGACGAAATGTCTCGACCAATCTTTGAACGCCGGCAAGTCTAATTTCCCCCAGGCTTATGAATTCGAACTCATCTTCAGCTCGAAGCTGGGTCTTTTTATCGACGAGAACCGTGCCAGGCGTTGCCATATCCGTCAGCCTTTTGGCAATATTTACCGTCTCGCCCAGGAAGGTGTACTGCAGCTCATAGGCTTCACCGAGGCTTCCTGCCTGCACGTTTCCGAAAGCGATCCCCGCGTGCACCATGAGTGGAGCAGAAAGTACGTGTCTGAAGCGCTGGCTTACACCTGCAAGCGCAATAGCCATCTCATCAGCAACTGTTATAGCCCGTTGACAAGGATGCTCGAGCGCTATCGGCGCTCCGAAGACCGCCATCACCTCGTCACCTATGAACTTGTCAACATACCCATCGTGCCTCGCTATAACCTCGGACATGACCGAATAGACGGCGCGCATGACCCTGCGCAGCTCATCAGCAGATAGACTTGAAAACATGGAAGAGAAGCCAGATACATCGACAAACATGACCGCAATGTCACGGCACTCGATTTGAAGCCCATCTCGGATTGTGTTCCTTAACCGGGAGGAATATTCGTCCGGCTGCGACTCTTGCTGAATCTCGGCTATCTCAGTGCTAGAGAAGAGCTGCCGTCTCGAAGGGCCCTGCTTCTCGCCGCATTCCATACAAAACTTAGTACCCTTTGGCAGAGTTGTTCCGCAGTTAGGGCATTGCATATCAGCGCTCTCCGATCCTGATTCCGAATAACTGCCGTCTCAGAAGAGAATAGCAAAATCATCAAGACCTATCAATATGCGAGCTGCAGAATTCTATCTGGACTAGTGGCATGATCGCAGCAATATGGGCAGTCTCTGATATTGACTGGAATCGCCTCTGAATCGTCGGAAGGCATGGCGGAGGGGATAGGATTCGAACCCATGGATCTTTCGATCTGCGGTTTTCAAGACCGCCGCCTTCGACCTCTCGGCCACCCCTCCATAATGGACGTAGGCAAATATAGGCCGTCGGAATCATTATGCAAGGCGCGGCGGGAATTCCATTGCACCGCGCGGAGTCAATCATCCATAAGCGCCGACATCTGAAGCCAGTTCTATGACTTCCTGCCTATGAGCGCGTAGTCCTGGAATCCGAATAGCATACGGTCGATCTTGCTGAAATTGCGCTCAATGAGAGCCATCCCATCGCCTGCATCCGAGTGCGCTCCACCGCCGCTCAATTCGAGCCGCGCCTCCTGCGGGACGGGAGCCAAATTCTCGATCTTGACGACATCGACATCAGTTAGCGAGAAGCAGAACTCGAGCAGTTTCGGGTGAACCGGGAAGATGTGTGAGGGATCGAGCAAGAAGCTATTGGTAAGCGCGAGAATTGACCTCGGATCGATGGTCTCAACGACAAGCACGCCACCCGGAGCCAACTTACGGGCGATCAACTTGCAAAGTCGGACCACCATCGCAGGCTGTAGATGCTCAACGACCTGCGAACAAAATACGCCGCCGAGCGTGCCATCCTCGGCAGCCTCTAGATAGGCGACGATATCGCCCGTCTCGGCATCGAGCCCCTTCGCTTTGCAGACCTCGACCATCTCCGGATTCGAGTCGATTCCTTTGCACTCGATCCCCTCCTCGCTGAGAAGCTCGAGGAATTCTCCCCGACCGCAGCCAAGGTCGATTACCTCCCTGCAACCCTTGAATTGCGCTAGATAGCCTCTCTGCCTCTCCTTCAAGGCGGCGCTCTCTCCCCTGAAACGGTTCTCGAAAATTACATATTCGTCCTCGCTGAGGCCCGCATCAGCGTGAATGCCGCCATCGGCAGCAGCTGCCCCTTGAATTACAGCCCTTTGCTGTAGTGCCGTATCCTCTAATCTGCGCTTTATGAAGGCTATCTGATAATCGACTTCTTTCTGGCGCTGCGCGAATTCCGATAATCTGGCCGAGTGCTCCTCCTGGGTCTTCTGCAAATTACCGCTCCAGGCCTTCTGGCTATCCCCGTTCTCGTTCAGAGTCGAGAGCCACTCGGCGTGCTCCTTGGCAGTGTTCTCGATGTTTGCGAGCCAGTCGGAATGGCTCTTCAGCTCGGTCTCCAGGGTCGATAGCCATTCCTTCTGTCTATCCGAATCGGAATCCAGGTTGGTAAGCCAGTCCTTCAGAGAATCGGTGCTCTCACTGACGTTCGCAAGCCAGGTCTTGTTCGAATCAACGTCTTGAGAGAGGTTCGACAGCCACTCTTCGGATTTGTCGATGCGCCCTTCGAGGTCCTTGACCCACTCGGAATTCTCGTGCTGGCGTATCTGAGCGTGCTCTATCTTCATGTCAACCGCTTCCACTTGCAGCGAGAAGAATGAGTGCACATCCTGAACAGCATTGGCATTGAGCTGCAGTTGCTCTGCAAGAAGCTCGGCCTGGGCCTCACCTGTCTCGAACCTCTTGTCGTGCTTCCTTATGGAATCTTCCAGGATGTCAACACGCCTCTCATTCCCCTGCGATCTGACGTCGAGTGTCCTTAATCCCTCCTCCGTGACATCAATGCGACTCTCCGATCTTAGACAGCGTTGATCGAGAGAGATGATTTGCTCGGAATCGCTGTCAAGGCGCAGATCAATCGAGCTAAGATGAGACTCTGCCGCGTCAGCGCGAACCTCGACTGAGCCTATTCTCTCTATGGCGAGTCCAAGGCCGCCCTCCGTCGTATCGAGGCGCATCGAGAGTTGGTCTCTTAACTCAGAGATGCCCGATTGGAGACTCGCTATGCTCGCGTCCTGGGCGTCGCGCCGCTTTGCGCTAAGTTCACCCTGGCTTCGGAGAGTTGCCTCCGCTCTATCAAGCCTGTTCTCGCAGGCACCGAGCCTTGTATCCGTCTGCTCCTTGATACTCGCCGCCAACTCGCTCGAGCCATCAATGACGTCATTCAAAATCGATGTGACCTGAGAGTTGAATTCCTTCTGTTCCTGGAGAGCATCCCAAAGTGATGAAATCGCATCCGACATGGCAGCCACGCAGGCCAAGACATCTCGATTGAATTCCATCTGGAGCTGGCCTTTGTGCTCAAACTCGCTCCCTCTTTTCATCAAGGAAAGTATCTGCGAGGAGTTAGCAGATGAAAACGAGGCCGAGAGCTGATTGAAGGCTTCCTGCTGAACGAAAAGGCCGTCAGTGTAGGTCTTGACCGGATACCTTATGGCCTTCAAGCCGAGTCGCTTTGGCAGACCGAGAACTCCGGGCCGGGTCGCGGCCAAATAGCTGCGGTCTATCGCCCAGTTTTCACGCTCTCTTTGCCTCAATTCGTCGGCCTGGTCGGCGAATTCCGCCGCCGTTCGACTGGACGGGGCTTTCGCTGATTCGAGTTCTTTCGCCGCGTCAGCCATCCCCGCAAATCGAGAGGAAATGGCCCCCCTCGACCTCTCGGAGCGTGTGTCCGGTGCGTCGCTGCACGCTGCATTGATCCATTCGAGCCGGTCGTCCTTCAATCGCGATATATATACTGCAAAAGCGTCGGTCTCGGCATTGATTTCAGTCATATTATCAGTCCTCTATATTGTCCAATTCAGTGCCCAGCACATTCGTACTCGATGACATTATAGCGGTTTCGGCGAGTTTTGTTACAGGTAGTTTCCAAAGCGCACAGGGGCGATCTCATTCGGGCTGATTGGCTCAGTTCGAGCCAATCAGATGATGGCTCGAACCGGGCCAACACGGTGAGAATCTGCAAGGCTGTCTTACGCCGTTTCAGGCATTCAGCACCCAGGAGGTGAAGTCCCGGACTATTTCACAGTAATCTCATAGGTCGATATGCCCCCAATGAAGCGCATCGAATCTCGGACCGCAAGTGCGGAGAAGAACGTATATCTGCCTGGAGTAACGAGGCCATCCGTTGCCTCCAGAATGACCGCGCTGAAACTGAAGCCCTGCAACAAAGATGCCGGATAATGATACATCGCTTCATCCCAGAATGGCCAGAAGAGGATTTTCCCGTTGAGTTCCATGGCGAGATAGATATCGACATCCATCGCCGGCCCGGAATTGGACAGACGGGCGCTCGCATCTATTCTGTCCGGGACCTTGGTCTCGAAGACAGTTAGCCTCTGCGGAGGCAGGTCGCCGGCGTCAATCTTCGTAAGCCCATTCGGATGCCTTAGCCAGATATTCCCGTCGAGATCGATTAGCATCTGGCGGATGTCCATGTTGAGTAGGCCGTCTGCCACGGTGAATGTCTCCATCCTGTCTGGCGTGAATCTCGCGAGAAAAGTGTCGGAGGCAGCCCAGACAGTCTCCTCGTCCGATAGCACGAGTCGTCTATAGCTGTCTCCGGGAGCATAGACCTCTACTCCGGAACCGGAGTAAGTGACTATCTGTCCGTCGGAGATCAGCCACAGCGAACCCAGACCATCTCTTGTCACTGGGTAGCTACCGGTCTCTGAAAGACCATCGCCTGCGCCCAACTCCCTGGCCACCTGATGCGTGCCGAGGTTCGCCAGCTCCACGCCTCCGCCATTAACTCCGATCCATGCCTCCACTTTGGTTATGATCAGTGCTGAGTTGATCGGCCCATTGGTAGATCTATACCTGCACATCGGGTGTGGGGCGGTCAACTCGAAGATGTCGGATGACGTCCGGCAGGGCTCCCCATAGGATAGAATCGCATACGCGCTCGACTGAACGTCAAAGAGCAGGCCGTCGCAGGTGGTTGCACTTGGCAAGAAGACCCCGGAGAAAGACAGCCCCTCATCCTCGGAGTAGTAATAGAGAAACCTGTCGCAGTTGTAGCCGTCAGCGACGCCTTGCTCCAAAAGGAGCATCTGGCCGGATGGATTGAAGTAGACGTCGGCTCCCCAATCGCCATTGAGTGTGGCCGAGCCTTCGATGGGCATCTGCTCCACGGAATCCCCATCGATTCTCAACAACCTCGAGGGATTCCCGAGGCATATCCAGACCGCGCCTTCGGGCCCTACGGCAAAGGCGTGCTCCGTAATTTCCCCGGCAAGGTATGTGCTGATCTCGGCAGCGTCGCCCAATGCGATGCATCCGAATAGCAAACAGAACATGATTGAAGACAACACGATCCTATACATCGTCTTTCCCTCCTATCAGAGCGAATCCTCAGTCAAATTCCCTTTATTCCAGAAAATCAATACACGTAAACTCCCTGTGCAGAGACATCCGTCTGGCCAACCGAATCCATCACTTCAACAGCAACCTCGTATGCGCCTGCATACTCGTATCTGATCTCCATGATCGCCGCCTGGCCAAAATCTGAGTCCCAGGTACCGTCAGAGTCAATATCCCATCGATAGAGCAGCGCGCCGCCCGGCGTAACGTCATCGTATGATGACGAGGCATCATAGACCACCAGTTCATTTTCCGATGCAGCAACAGGTGATACAGCGAGCGAGCAGCGCGGAGGTAAGTCAACCTGGGGCAGGACGAGGAATCCCTTCTGACTTGGGCTGCTCACGGGCGTGCCTGCCTCGTCGAATAGCTGACCTTCGATGAGCCAATACCCCTGTAGCCCTATCGCATCGGCCAGGCTATATATCCTGTGATCGACAAGTGTCATCGAGAGCGGCCCATCATGCGAGAAGTCGAGCGGGATGAAGTCCGGCATCGAATTCCAGGACGGGTAGTAATGAAGCTTCCCATCCGAAGACACGAGCGCCGCCGTCAGGAAGTAATTGCCGATGATGTTCCCTGGGCTGGCTCTAAGGGCCAGGTTGATGGTGCTATTGGCCCTGAATTCAAAGTCATTGCAGAATATCTCGAGGTTGGGATCACACCCTATATCATTCATTACCTTGAAGCTGTCTATCATGACTAACGAGGCTGGTGCTCCAGTGTCGGTCTTCACCCTGATTCGGAACCTGCACTTCTCGGAATTCGAGGAGAAGATGGTAGAGACTTCATGCCATTTGTATCTCAAGAGGCTGGTTATATCGAATGGCGTGATGTCCACCCAATCCCCATCCGGAAGTGCAGACGCCTCGACAATCACATCCACGCTCGGCGAAGAGTGGCTCTCCGAAAAAGTTATCGTCAATGGACCTGAAGTCCACATTGGCGGCGAGACCAAAGCTGCATCAATCGACTCGACGTCTGCCGGTATGTCGGCATAGAAGTGGCCGGCCTCGGCGTCATTCCCGCCCAGTTCATTCCACTTCCAGACATCCTCCTCGCTTCGATAAACCGGCTTCAGGGACATCTTCGTCCACGGGCTGCCGTCAGCGAATCCCGTAGTGTATTCGTTCCACGGGGATCCAAATGTATAGAAGTATTCGGGCGATTCGGAATCGATCATGACATGGTTACCCACCTCGTCCAACATCTCAATAGTGAAGTGATAGTCTGCACACTTCACCAGGTCATTTACACGCACGGCGAAGTTCTTCTTAGGGCCACCGACGGTAATATTCATCAATTCTCCTGAATCGAGAGATTCGTATGAGAAAGTGCAGTCCACGGGCCGTGAAATGGTGCAGGAAGCGAGGGCATCCGACGCGCCAAACGGGACCAGGTTAAACCGAACAACTTCTGGGCGTGCGCAATCGCATGTCACCGTCTCGATCACCCAGAGCGGCTCCCTCTCGGTTCCGTGCGTCTCATCGTAGTAGCTGACCACAATCAAATCACCGTCAGTCACTCTGATCGTGTCATTCGCTGCATGCTTATCCTGATCTGTCACACAGATCTTCCCGGTGAATTTGGAGCTATTCCTGCTGACCTCATTCAATGTAGTTGTGATCGAGTCCTCCGCCTCCTCGGAGTTCACAATGACATCTACCATTTCCATCTGCTCCGGGTTCTGGTTCAGGTCGAGATCAATGAGCTCTATATACAGCTCGGTGCAAGTGCATCCGACCATCTCCCGGTCGAGCCTGATCACGCCTGAGTGGCAATCCCATAGCCCTTTGATCTTCACGTCATCGACGTACCATCCCTCGTAGTTGGTATTCGAGTCGGTGTCCAATCTGAATCGCAGAGATGATTCGGCATTCCCGAAGTTTGGCAACGCGACAGTGATACTCTCCCACTGATTCGAGTATCCGTTGACGGTCTCCAGTGTCTTCCATGAGGAGAAATCGGGGTTTTTGACTTCGATGTAACCGTAATCATATCCCGACTCGAGGGAGTAATAGGTCTGGAAGGTCAAGGATGCACCTGGAAGCCACTCGAGGTTCTCGAGAACCAGTGCGCATTCCATGCTATCGGCGTAATCGCCCGACTCCGCGCCGCAGAACCAGGATGTTGAGCCGGAACTGGAGCGACGATTGGAGAGATGCCACTGGTCAATCCCATATAGGGATTGATGGACCCAATCTCCCTCGCCGTTTTCGCAGTCATCGTCGAGTACGACTCGTTCTCTCGGTGTCTCGAGTTCATAGTTGATGCCATCGTTATTCAGCAGCGAATAGTTTCCGACCTCGTCCCACAGCTCGAGATAGAATTGATAGACCGTGCACTCCTCCAGGCCGGAGATGACAATCTCGTGCTTGGTCGAGAATGACTCGATGTCCTGCGCAATCGCGGTGTTATCTATACCCAGGAAGTGAAGGATTGTCCTGCTTCGAGTATCGGTTTCGAATCGAATCACGCCGACTTCTGGACTTAGGCAGCCATACTCGTAGCTCGTGATCTGCGGCGCTTCGCAGTCGATATATGCCGTGGCGAGTACGGTCTGAGGCTCGTCACCGGACTGATACGGATCGACGTATGCAAACCATATTGTGTTTCCATGGCCTACCTGAAGCGTTCCGGGAGCCCCATCGGATGATAGCTGAAGAGTCCCACTGAACCTGGGGGCATCGTTGGCGACCTCATGGAGGGTGAGCTCCGCCTCGACTCCGGTTTGCGCATTTCCGTACTTTATGTTCACCCCTTCACTGACCAGGGTATCCTGTCCTAGATCACTGTCGAGGAGAGTCAAATAGACCATCTGAGAACAAGTGTAACCCGGCTTGTCCGTAATCAGGACGCCACCCTTGCAGTCGCCCTCTGCGGTCACGGAGCAATTGTCGATATAGCAGCCCTCTCCCGTTGTATAGGAGTCCGAAGTGAAGCGGAAGCGCAGCCTGATCGTTTCACCTTCGTAGTAAGATAGAGAAGTCTCCTTGATTGACCAACTGCCGCTGCTTCCCGAGTATGACATCCCGGAGAGCAGAGTGTCATGTCCATCGAGCTGCACATAGACCTTCAGGTAGTCGTAGCTGCGTTCTGTGGCGTAGTAAATGGCAAAGCTCAATTTGGCATCCGGTGCAACCAGGAATTCATCGGAATATAGGCTTGTGTCCCAGCTATTGCCGTAGCTTCCGCTCGCCTCATTCCCGCAATACCAGGAGGAAGCACCCGAACACACGCGTCGGCTGCTCCTCTGCCAGAGCTCACCTCTCGACGCCTCGGAATACCAGCCGTCCTCGTCCCCGACCTCGCCGCCTGAATAAGCAGTTGTCCCGTAGTACTTCGTTTCGAAGTCAAAGAACTGACCCTCATTGTCCCAGGTCGTGCTGTTTCCGTAGGGATCGACCAGCTCAATTGCTGACCAATATTTGGTGCATGGAAAGAGCAGGTCCATGATCTCCATACCATGCACGTTGGAGCTGGCACTGACGCTCTCGATATACTTGATCTCGGCGGCAGCATCCCAGTAACCAATCCTGACCGAGCACGGTTCATTCGCCCCTATATGGAAACGAACGCGGCCGGACTCGGATTGTGTGATATCGATCATCTGGAGCATCGGGCCTTCGCAGTCCGCCTGCGCATAGCAGATTCTTGGGACGTCCGTACCGCCCATTCCGTCGTCATGGTCCGTATAGACCGCTCCAATGAAGTAATTGTGGGCGATGCGGACCGCATCATGTGTTGGTTCGTCCGCGGGAGTCAGAAGGAAGGAACCGCGGAATAATCCCTCGCGATCGCCAGACGGATAGAGAGTTACATCAAGCCACTCGTCCGAGGCGTAGGTCGATGAAGCCATTATCTCGACGCTCGACTCGCCGGCCAGGTCGATGTCAGCAAGCGTAACCTCGACTTCTGCGTCGCATCGATACATGTTGGCTGAAAATCTTATCCATCCCCTAGAGCTTATGTCGATTCCATTTTCTATCAGAAGCGCAAACGGCTGCTGAATGCCGCCGGTCCCCGGTGTCGAATCACTGCTTATCTGATGGGCCACAATTCTGATGGTATATTGGCTCTGGGGCTGTTGTATGAAAACACATTCTATGTTGTCCTTTCGGTCGGCTGAACCGCCCGGAACCGAGAATCCGCCCGAGAATTTATTGCCCAAGTATTGCGCGCCGCTGCCATCCGTGACAATGAGATCGAGGTCGTTCACCAACGCCGGCATGGCATGCAGGGCACCTGGAGGGTCGGTCCAGGCAACTGCGATTTTCATGGGCTCTTCCATGGAGGCGGCAGAGACGGTCATTTCATAGTATTGGCCCGTCTCGGCAAATGCGACTTCCTCGTCGTAATAGAGTATTTCCGCATCGGGATCGAGCATCTTCGACAGGTCTATACGACCCCAACCTTCGTCCTCATTTGGGATTGGGCTATCGGATGGATCGGGCATATCTAGCGCCGAAACAACCATAAACGCACGCACCAGGGCCGGCGAGGGGACCCTCTCAGTCTCATTGCGAATCTTCTCCACGAGCAATGCTGCCGAACCCGCTGCCGCAGGGCATGACATGCTGGTGCCCGAGCAGTATTCATGGAGATTACCATAGCTTCCATAGCACCAGCCCGGATACGATTCGGAAGAGAGGGCGGAGATTATGCACTCCCCGGGGCAGCAAATATCGGGTTTTATACGTCCGTCCTCACACATTCCTCGCGAGCTGAAATCCGCGAGGCTGTTGATATCAGTGCATCCTTTCTCGGGGCGGTAGTTCTGAGTCGCGCCGACCGCGATGGTGTTCTTGGCTTCGCCTGGCGAGGATATCCCGTAATCTCCATCGTTTCCCGCTGACTTGACGACGATGATACGTTGCGTCCCTTCAGAGTTGGGCATGATGTCGAGCATCGCCTCATCCCACTCTATGCAGTAGCTGGTATATCCTTTATCGGAGTAATAGCCTTCTCCCCAGCTATTGCTGTGAACCTGTGCCCCGCATTGGTAGGCCGAGCCAAGCAATCCGGTGACCGGTTCATCGCTGTAGCTCGCAAGGTAATTCTGAGTCACAATTTGGGCCTCGGGCGCGATCCCAAGTCCAACCTCGAATCCGTCGCCGTCGGTAACATTGGAAGCGCCGTTGCCAGCGACGATCCCTGCGCAATGAGTCCCATGGCCGTCGTCATCTCTGCCGGAGTTGCCTGCGTAGTCAATTACGTCGATGACTCTCCCGCGCAAGTCAGGATGCATTGATTCATAATCCGTGCCCGTATCAACGCCTGTATCACATACGCAAACCGCTACTCCCTGCCCCGTGAGGCCGATGCTCTCGAGGAATTCCCTGTAACCCGTGACCGGCAGCCCGCTACCCCCGAGCTTCATTGCCATTATCTCGTCCTGCATCTCGTCGTGCTTTTGAGGCTCCGTTCGAAGCCCTACCACCAAGACTTCTGGTATCGCGGCTATCTCTGGCACAATCTTAGTGTCGCAGCGCATACGGACAATTATCCTGGTGCTCATCACAGACGGCTCGCCCAATATCTCTCCGAACTCACTCAGCCGCGCGACAACGTTGTCGCTGTCATCCACCTTGTCTATATGAATGCGAATCGTCTGAAGCCCGAGAGGCGCAAGCAGGACTGGCTCAATTTTGTAGGCCGGCTGGAGTGGAGTCACCGCGCGAACGAAGGCGAACTCCGTCAGCGATTTCATCGGGACCGGCCCCCGCCTAACGAGCATCCCATAGTCGGGAATGTATTGTATCGGCCTTGCACCAGCCGACTTCAGCGACTCCAGAAAA
>JAFGIT010000004.1 GCA_016929465.1 Candidatus Coatesiibacteriota bacterium
ACAACCCGCCGCCGCCTCTTACTCCCGAATTGCCGGAGATCGTGCAGTTGCTGATCGCACCATCGCACCAAGCAAGCCCACCGCCGCCCCACCCGGACGAGTTACCTGAGATGGTGCAGATGCTGATCGTTCCGTCACACCAGCCAATCCCTCCGCCCCAGTACCCCGCCGAGTTGCCGGAGATGACACAGTTGACGATTGCACCGGCGCACCAGCCAATCCCGCCGACTACCAATCCCGAATTGCCCTTGATCCTGCAATTACTAATTCCGGCGAGTGTGCAAACCGGGGAATCGGACGACGGGTCTCCGCCGAGAATCCCCGCGCCAGACTTCGCATAGCCTCTGGTGATCGTGAATCCATCAAGAGTGCAGCTCTCGTCCTCGGTCCCTGAGAACGTGATCACAGAGTCCATCTCCTGGCCGTCAATCACGGTGGAGGCGACGATCTCTTCATCTTCTGGATCAACAGAACGCAGCGCTATGTTCTTCCCCTCGAAGCGGATATTCTCGCAATATCTGCCCGGATGGACGACTATCTCATCCCCATCCATCGCCACATCTATCGCGGCCTGGATAGTCGTAAAATCACCCGTCCCGTCCTGTTTGACGCTGAACTCCGCCGCCTGGGCGTAAATGCAAAGCGGACATAGCACTAGCATAATGGCCGCCAACGCAAAATACGATCTCATCACGCAGCCCTCCAAATGATATAGGTTGAATCAATCCACAGATTACACCACGAAACTCAGCAGCTTCTGGCGCGTGGCGTTCTTTTGTTCCATTCTATCTCCAGATATCTTTATATACATTCTGTTTTCTATGGGACTGGAGGTTGAGGAGTATCGTACCAGATACCACCTGTTCTACAGGCCTCTTTGACGGTGGGCCAGTCCGACTTCCCATATCTCTCATACGTCCTGCGACCGCAGTCATCGACACCTCCTCCATTGTAGATTCTGCGCCGTAATCTCCATCAGAGCGATGTCCACTGAGTTTCCCAAATCACGATAAGCGAGTCCCATTACTCTCATAATTCATACGCTGTGCCCGATTACTCTGCCTCGATCTCGAACGTTGTCTCTGCGGACGTGTAGATATTGGAGATCGATGATGGGGCGGTGATGCCGAGGTGGAACTTGTACTCGCCGACAGGGGCGTCTTCGGGGATGGTCATGTCTAGGAGGACGACATCGTCGATCGAGGTGTAGGCCGGCAGCGGGACATTCTCCAGATAGGGAACGGGGTATGCGAAGAGCACGAGGCCGGTCGGCGCCTGCGGCGGGTCTGGCAATGGCCACGCTGGCGTCGCCATGTCCCTCATGTCAGGCGTGTTCGGTATCGACCCAGGCCCATCGTAGTTTGGCCCCGGCTGCAGGAATTCCGTGCTACCCTCGAACGCCGCATAGAATATCGGAAAGGCCGGCTCAGCACCTTGGGGCGCGACGTAGAATAGCTGGCCGCTCGGTAGCTGAAGCGCGACATAGAGGTCGGCCGGCATCGTGGGCCCGCGATAGAACCAAGAGAGGGAGGCGACCATTGTCTCCCTGCCCGAATAGCGAGGCCTATCGGTCCCCGCTTCCAGCTCGATATTGCCGTCGGCCAGGAGGATACTGACGGCTCCATTTCCGTCAACCCAGACGTTCCCGTCTGCGTCCATCAGGAGCAGGTTGACGTCGGGCGACCCCAGCCCATCTGCCACCTTGTACTTCTGGCAGGTATCGAGCTCGGGATCGTACACGAGCACCCCACGATCTCGGCCGAAGCCGTAGCTCATCCACAACCTGCCGAGATCGTCAACGTCGAGTGGAGGATTCACGGCTACGCCGAATTCATCGCTCCATTTCCAGAACCAATCGGACCCGTCGAACCTCACCAGACCCGTACGGGGGTCATCCCCGTAGCCCGAGTACTGATAGAGCTTCAGGAACCACCTCGTCCCGTCTGGAGTGACGGCCGCCGCGCCCAGCCGAGGCCCGCATCTACCCCCCACTGGAGGAACAAGGTAGGTCACCTCAGAACGGTCCCAATGGCACGCGCCGCCGCCGAGAATGGTCTCCGACCATTCCACCCAGCCAATTGCGCACCACATAGAATCATCAAGGTCAATCGCCATGTCGTTGTAGGTGAAACACCACGGATCGTTCATTCCGGACAGGTCGTCGCGATTCTCCCACTTCGAGCCGTCGAACCTGCTTACGCACTGGCGAGGCTCGCATCCTTCTGCGACATCGCCTCCAACTCCCCAGAGCACGCCCTTGCTGTCAACCTCCAGATCCCAGCAGTAATCCAGAGCAAGGCCGTTGTCATCATCAAAACACTCCACGACTCCATCCATATAGCGCCAGATACCGGCTTCTTCCGTGGGAAATGGCCAACTCCAGGGCTGCGACCACCACAACGCACCGTCGTGCGATACCCTCAGCGGCCAGCCGAGAATCTCCGGTTCAAGGGGAATAACCTCCCACTCCCCTCGCAAGAACGAGCTGAAGCCACTCTCCTTTGATACGAACCATACCCGACCTTCGTTGTCCACAGCCTTCGGCGCACCACGACCAGCGAGAGGATGAGGTTCGATCGCATAGACCTCGACACGTTGTCCGTCGAACTTGGCAAGGGCCCCGAGCGAGCTCCCACGGAGGGCAGGGATGCACCAAACAAACAAATCCCCAGCCGGATCGACCATGACGTCCACTATCCAATCGAAGGGGAGTGCGTCCTCAGTTCCCAACCTCGTCAGATGATCACCATCGAAGAGGAACAGCCCTCGGTCTGAACCCGCAATCAAAGACCCGTTGGGCGCCTCAGCCAGGCAGGTGAAATAGCTGACTCCAAACGCATCAGCGCCGTACGAGCGCCATTCTCCGTGGTCGTAGCACGCGAGCCGGCCGATCCGATTATCGTATTCATCACATGTGTCGCTTATCCACCACACCTTGCCTTCCCTGTCCGCCGTGATGTCTGCGTAGTAGGAAGACCACAGGTCGCCGGGCATTTCACGGACTGTCAGGACGCCCTCGCAAAAACTGACCAGGTCGCCGGAGCCTACAAACCAGACGCACCCGGTCTGATCCACAAAGAGACCTTTGTCAGCACTCCAATTCATGGGCAGGCCATACCCGGCCAGGTCGTACGAGGTCCAGTCACCGGGCGCCATCCCGTTCCAGCGCAACAATCGGCAGGGCCAGCTATCGCCGATGGCCCAAATGGTCCCGTCCGAGCCGGAGGCAAGCCCCGCGAGGGAACGCAATTCGACGGCGGATGAGAACGCAACTCCGTCAAAGCAGCATATAGCGCCGTCGGCAGACTCACCGAACTGAACAGCAGACCACAACAGACCCTGGGCATCACAAGTCAAAGTGAGGACGGTTTCCCCAGGCAGGCCGTCAGGAAGCGAATACGACCTGACATCGCCAGCGGAGGCACTGACGCTCACAAGGCTGCCATTGGTGGGCAGCCAGACCCTCCCATCCGCATAGGCCATGCTCCCATGGTCATACGCAAAGTCCGGGCCGTGAGGCAACGGGTACGACATGATGCTGGAGATACCTTGGCCCCACGATAGCGGGCAACAAGCGAAAACTAAGAACACATAGACTGTCGCCACTCCCTTCATGACTATTCCCTCCTGCTCCTACCAGCGTTCTTGCTTGTCACAGTAGCGCGCCGATCTCATAGGGGCTCAAACCCGGCGTGACATCCGGACAGGTCGACCCGATCCACGGGCCCCCGCTGCCCACCATTTCGTCTATCTTTCCCCAGAAGGTAATCATCTCTTGCGCCATCCGATTGAAGGCAGCCCAGTATTCGTCGCTGCCGGCGATTGGGGATGTCCCGGAAGACCAATAGCGAGAGAAAATCTGACACGTATTCGGGTCCACGCCGTGCGTGTTCTGACCGGACGCCGAGAACACCAAGAGGCAAACCTGCAGAAATGCAATCGCGCAAACCATCGTTGATTGTCTCACCTCAAATTCTCCTGCTCATTCTCACTCGTCAACCAATGAATTCATTTCATATCCCGCTCTGTTGACAAGCAGTTTCCGTGCCAAATCTATGAAAACCTGATCCATGGCGCGCGGATTGGATTTGGCCCGATTCGCTGTGGCGACTTCGTGTTCACGGAGGAGCTAGGAGGGACGCTTTGCGATTCTTTCCGCGACAACAATACACGTCCTCAGCTTCAATGTGGCCTTGACTGAAGGGGGCACAGACAAGATACTATTGCCGCTCGATATGGTTTGGTTAACTCGGTGACGGAGGAATTCAATGCAGGATAGCGCAAAGCAGGGGCTTGGATTGAGGGGCATTATGATGATGCTGCTTCTCTCGCTCAGGCCGCTGCTCCGCTTTTTCTTTATTTGCCCTGTCTATGCCCTGCGATGCAGGTTTGGCGCCAGGGCCGGAGCCGGCAAGGGCGATGAGCTGCCTCAGTTCATACTCGGTTCGATCCTGCAGTGGTATGAGGTGTGGCAGAGACCGCAGCATTTTGCGTCGCACTTGTCGGGTAGATACAAGGTGTGTTACATCTCTCCTATTCCTGTCCATCATATTGTGGATGAGGCGCCCCTTTGGCTTGGGCGGAGAATGTCGAACATCACCGAGAATCTCGTGGTCTTCTCGCCGCTCGTTCTCCCGGGCGAAAACAAACTTGGCGTCATACGGGCGATCAACAACGCGCTCTGGGTATCTTACGTCAGAGAGGCGGCGATCAAGCTCAAGATGTCCAATCCCGTGCTCTGGCTGAATTTCCCCTTCAATGACCGCCTTCTGAAGGCGATCCCCTACAGGTCAGTCATCTATGACGTGATGGACGAGTTCATCGAGTTCTCGATGGCCCCAAAGGACGCAGCCGACAGGGAGAAGAGGCTGCTCGATGCGGCATCATTCGTCTCGACCGGCACCTATTCGCTCTTCGAGAAGAAGAAAGGCCTCCACAAGAACGTCGAGTTCATCCCATGCGGTGTGGACTTCGATCTTTTCAACTCGATAGCGAAGAGAACGCCCGACCGTCCCCAGGATTTCCCGAGCGTGAGGGGGCCAGTCTTCGGATATTTCGGCAGTCTCAACGAGCGCATCGACTCAGGGCTAATCGAGGATGTCGCAAGGCGGAGGCC
The DNA here is from genome assembly GCA_016929465.1 of Candidatus Coatesiibacteriota bacterium. Taxonomy (GTDB): domain Bacteria; phylum B130-G9; class B130-G9; order B130-G9; family B130-G9; genus JAFGIT01. Next base: position 5,117 of record JAFGIT010000004.1, read on the forward strand.
GGCCTGGACGTTCATTTTGCTGGGGCCGTGGCAGCGCAGCTACAAGGGAGTCCGCGACCTCCGGAACGTTCACTATCTTGGGCTTAAGCAATACAGGTCGCTTCCTGCTTATTTGGCCCATTTCGATGTTTGTATGATGCCATATCGGGTGACCGAGGCGACGAAGAAGATCAACCCGGTGAAGCTGCTCGAGTACTTCGCGGCGGGCAAGCCAGTTATCACGGCGCGCATCCCCGATGTCCTTCGCTTCTACGAGAGCCTCGTCTGGATCGCTGAGGATGCGAATGAGTTCATTGCGCAGGCGGAGACCATCCTGAGGATGAAAGGCAGCGGCCAATTCAATCCAGAGCCATATATCGACGTAGCGCGCAAGCGTTCCTGGGAGGAGATGGCGGAACAGATGATCAATCGGATTCTGGTCTCGCTCCAATGAAGATATTGATGGCGATACCGCACGATCTCTATTACGAGCCCTGGACTACGAGGCCCATAGAGCTGTCGGCCGAGTTCGTCAAGATGGGGCATGAAGTGACGCTCTTTTACTGGCCTATTCACCTCCAGCTCCGGGTATTCCCTCGCACACGAAATGAGATGCCGGAAGGCGTCCGCGTGATCCCTGCTTTCAGGGGGAGGCGCGAGCGGTATCACAACATGAAGCGTCTGCTTCAGCTTACGAGAGACGTTGACGTGATCGAATTCCAGAAGAGCCTGACGCCCTGCGCTTTTTTCGCGATGCTCTGCGCCAGAGTGAATAACAAGCCGGTCTGCTATGACTGGGATGACAATGAGAGCTCGATCGTTCAGGAGTGGCAGCCGACGGCGAGGCTCGGCGCGTATGTCTATTCCCTGGAACGCTTGCTGCCGAGACTCGTGTCGACTCTCTGCGTCTCGAGCATGGCGCTCAAGGAGAAGGCTCGGGCGCTCGGCGTCAGCGACGATCGGATGTTCGATGCGCCTGTGGGGGCGAAGCTAGACCGCTTCGATCCATCTGACCGCGGCATCGAAATCAAGGAGCGATACGGGATTGGCGGCAAACTCGTCGTCTATCTAGGGCAGCTTCAGGGCGCTAGTTACGGCGAGTTGTTCATGAAGGCCGCCGAGATAATCGGGAGGGAGAACAAGGAGCCCACTTTCATGGTGGTCGGGGGTGGCGAACGGCTCGCGATGTTGAAGTCCGCAGCAGAGGGCTTGGGTCTGGGGAATAGGCTTATCTTTACGGACTATGTGCCGCACGAGGAGATCCCCCATTATCTTGCAGCAGCGGATATTGGAGTTGCGACTTTTGCCCTTAACGAGACGACAGTCTGCAAGAGCCCGCTCAAGATAGTCGAGTATCTAGCCGCCGGACGTCCGATCGTCGCGAGCGATGTGGGCGATGTCAGCCGCATGGTTGGGGATGCCGGAATCGTCGTCGGACCGGATGATCCGATTGCCATCGCAAAAGCGGTGTCTCGCTTGCTCGATGATGACAGCCTACGAGAGTCGCTCTCCCAAACGGCAAGGCGCCGGGCGGAGGAGATATACAACTGGAAAGCCACCGCTTTGAATATGATGGCGGCATTTGAGCGCGCAATCGAGATCGGCCCGAAGAGATCGAGACTACTCCGGCTCATCATTAATATGATGGGGCTGAATCGCGCGTAGCGGCTTCTTTCATCCGGGTCGCCCTAAAATGCTGGCTCGTCCGACCCGACACACGGCACGGGATCGGTGCCTGTACTCACGAAAAGCGATTGCTCGATGCGTCATCTCTCCCTCATCGATTGTTAGAATGTATATTGATGAATCTGCGGCTCAGTGATTCTCAGCTTCGATAATTGCTGGCAAGATGAAAACATTTGACAGGATTAGCCGAGCAACCTATTGTAATTCGTGGTTCTGGCGATAGGCGCGGACGTGTGTATTTGGGCAAATTATGAACGTAGTGGCCGATAAGGCATGGGTCTTGGCCGAGCCGGTTTGCACCGAGCTCGGCCTTGAGCTTATTGATGTTATTTACGAGCGAAAAGGGGAAATCTGGTTCCTGATAGTCACAGTAGATAAGCCGGGTGGAATCGGGGTAGATGATTTGAGTGCGTTGAGCGTTCAGCTCGACCCTCTTTTGGATATAGAG
>JAFGIT010000042.1 GCA_016929465.1 Candidatus Coatesiibacteriota bacterium
CATCATCGGCGGCGGTTTCTTTGGATGTGACACCGTCCGTGTGGGGCACAACGTGCGGATAGCAGTTCTCGTCAGCGACACGGATGGGTCCTCGGACATCGACCGCGTGGAGCTATTCCTCGAGGGCGGAATCCCGACCGGCATTGGGCTGCACGACGACGGGGTCGATGGCGATGATTACGCGGGGGACGGTATATACTCATTCCAGACACCCATGCCTTCAGGGATCCCGTCTGGAAACATGACGCTGGAGGTGGTCGCGTTCGACAAGTCAGGTAATTCCAGCGCGAGGTATCCCTACTTCACAATACTATAGGCATCGAAATACCGGCCCGACTTCGGGCGGCGCTGACTGCGCCGCTCTTCGTCACACAACATCAAGACACGGAGAGTAATGTGAGAAGAATGAAGACTTATCTTGCCCTTCCCTGCCTCTTCTTTGGGCTTTGTGCCTTTGCCTGGGCCAATTCGAATGGTCATTCAGAAGGGGATGGCAGCGCGTATATCCCCGGCACCGAGGGACGTATGCTGAGGGAATTCAAACTCCGAACGGAATTAGCCGAGTCCGCCGAAGCCTCGCTGTCGCTTGCGCCGGACTGGCTCAGGATGGACCTGAGCGACATGTTCACTCGGCTACCGTCCGAAGACCAGGAGGCGTATGGACTGCTCCTACTATCGATCGCCGACCCGAGGCTTATCGACGAAGTGGCCTTCTCGATCGCGCATTCATCCGCCCGGATTCTCACGGAGACCGATCCACAGCTATACGCAAGGAACGCTGAGCTACTATACCAGATATCGGAGGAGGTACCATACGCGGAGATAATCGACCAGGGAGAGCCCGGTGTCGATCCCGATTTCTATTCAACCGTCAGATATCAGACAAAAAGGGGCGGTGTGATGGGCCAATACGAGCTGCCGATGGACGTCTATTATTGGGAAGTTGCCCATCCCAGGCTGCCGGAGGAGATCCCTTCGATGAGCTCAGATGCCGCTGATGACGATTTCGCGTGCGGGTACCTCTGGCGTGAGTACCTGTTCTACAACCCATCCGATGAATACGACTACAGCACAAACTTCATGGCCACGACACCAAATAGGATATACGACTCGGACGTGTCCGGCTGGGGTCGATCCGCAAGCGGCTACCTGTCGGATGGCGGCAGGACATGCCCCGACGGCATAGTTGCCGCCGGCCCCGCATGGGAGATGCCCACGCTGATCGAATATTCCCTTGGCTACTGCAGGGTCGTGGTGACTACGATGGAGCTGGAGCGAGCCCACGCAATGGGTAAGACGGAATTATTAGAGAATCTCATCATGCGGTCCGGTCCCTATGGCAACGATCTTCTCCTGCCCCCACACGATCCGAACGGAAGCTACGTCAACCCCGATCAGGTGGTCATACTCGACACGAGCGGCAACCAGGAGATGCTAGGGCCCATAACCTCAGTGCTGGATAGCCACGAAATCATTTACTGGGTGAACGCACCCGATGACCTTTACGACGCCAGCTGGGACACAATCAGAAAGGTCATCATCCCCTCGCACCAGGATTGGGCCTTCTACGAATCGATCGCTGACAGCCAGTTCATGGACAAGTTCAACGTCTGGGCCGGGCGAGTGTCAGGAGTGCTGGAGTTCCATGGGGCATGCGACATCGGGGATTCTTGGTCAGGCCTTCAGCTCTTCGGATTGAGATACAACCCGGAGCCCCTTGACGACCTATCGGTATTCGGTTACCCAGTCCTTGGGGATGTTATCGGTAACGCCGACTATTTCTGGGACGATACGGTGACCGGAGCGGTGCTTCCTGGCAACAGGCCCTTCGAATCAGGGGCGATGGCACTCGATGTGGTTACCAACTGGGTATCCAGAAACATGGCCTTTAAGAGGAAGGGCTCCCACTGGCTCACTCAGTCGAACGAGATCTGCTACGGCCATGGCGGTTACTGCGGGGAGATAGGGCACTTGCTGAACGCGGCGGCGAGGACTTGTCTGCTGCCCTCAGCGACGGTCTGCGACTACGTGTTCGACCACGTCTCGAACGAGTTCTGGGAGGGAGAATGGCGCGGCTATGAAGTCGGCTGGGAGGTGGGCAGCTCGATCATCGCAAGCCAGAATATGATTTCGAGCGACGCCTATGCGGTGGTTCACGAGCGAGCCGATATGTACTCGATCAATGCAACATCGAGATTCACCCCGGTCTGCCGGTTCCACGCAACGGTCCAGGACCTCTTCGGGAACCCGGTCGATTGCGCTATGGTGCGTGTGTGGGTCCCCCTGGGTGGTAGTGACGGTGTGTTTGGGAATCCAATAGCGGATTATACCGATTCCAGGGGCGAGGCGGTCCTGGAACTGGGCGACAACCACGACTACTGGTTCGAGGTCAGGAGCGCATCGGGCAACCTGGATAGGCAGAAGATACTTGCGAACACGCAGGCTGATATGGACTACATGCACACGTTCACGGTCGATGGCCCGCCTGTTCCGCAGATGCCGGCTATCGAGCCGATTGAATTCGCTTCGACCCCCGAGCCGGCATATCGGTTGAATGTCTCATTCGCCGCGGACTATGAGACGATATACAGCCTGAGCAGGATGACTTTTTCCATTAAGAAGGAGAGCAGCGCGAATATCGACTTCTTCGTCCTGAATGGCGAGAATTTCACCAAGTATAAAGCAGGGGAGCCATTCTCAGCGTATGAATGGCGGAATGACATCAAGGCAGATGAGTTCGAGGTCGAAATCCCAGACCAAGTCGCGTACTACCTCATCTTCTCGAATGAGGACACCCACTCCGCCAGGCAGTTTGTGACCATCAACCTGTCTGTGTCCGAGAATCAGGATGGTGCCTGGAATGTGATCGAGGATTTCGAGACATTCGAGGGGATACCCGCGGGCAAGGCATACATCATCACCCTCAACAACCGCACCGCCCCAAGCGTCTATGCGGCCGGCTTCTTCGAGGCCGAGGTCAATTCTGCAGGCGGCTTCGAATTTGGCATTCAGGCGCTGGTGCTCGACCCGGACAGCGCGTGCGACATCGCCGAGGTTGAGCTGTGCTATGCCGGGATCCCGCTCGGAAAGGTTTTGACCGACGATGGACTGTCCGGCGACGCGGTTGCCGGCGACGGGATTTTCACCCTCGCCGAGTCGTATCTGCCGGATATGATATCACCTGGAGTCTATCCTCTGGAGGTCGCGGTGTCCGACATCGCCGGCAATTCGGGCGTGCCCTGGCCCTATCTACGCGTTGGCTCAGTGCAGATTGCTCTTACAGCCGCAGCATCTCCTATGAATCCCAACGTCTATAAGCCCGTAGCGACCGCGGAGGGAGCACCCAGGATAATCGGCGGCGGTTTCTTTGGCGCAGACGCGATCGACCCGGGGGATGTCGTCCGCATCGTCGTATTCGTGGAGGACCCGGATGGTCTCTCCGACATCGACCGAGTGGAACTCTATCTTGAAGGCGGCATTCCGACAGGGCTTTCGCTCAACGACGATGGCATCGATGGTGACGACCAAGCCGGAGATGCTCTTTTTACCTTCCAGACCGCCTTGCCAGAGGGTCTGCCGTCATCTGATATGACACTTGAAGTCGTCGCCTTCGACAAATCTGGAAATTCCAGCGCGAGGTATCCTTATTTCACCATCAGGTAATCGCGAAGTAGTCTTGGATGGTGCGGCTTATATGGAGTGCGGTGGCTCGACGCCGCTTTTATTCGTCGCGGCTCGACGCGACAACGACCGCTATGATCAATTGTCTTGTGGGACAACATATCCGACAGGGATGAGAGTAAATCCAGTCGTGTGCGGTGACTGGCCCGTATGGAGTGCGGTGGCTCGACGCCGCTTTTATTCGTCGCGGCTCGACGCGACAACGACCGCTATGATCAATTTTCCCGACTTATGGCATATCTGAAGGGGATTGAAGCAGATTTATTAGATCGCTATCTCAAGCCACCTCAAATGAAGGCGACATCGAGCTGTCGCACCCCAAACGCGGCCATCATCAGAAGGTAGTGGGGTCAGGATCCTTTACCATATATACTCCCTCATGGTAATATCTCGCTCGTCAACTACTATTGCATTGTCGGCTATTCTGGATATCTGAACTCATCCTTGGGAGCTTATAAATGAGCATAAGGAACTATCTCCTCATAGCAGTGTCGTTCTTCGTAATTCTCAGCACGGTGGCCGTTGCTGCGCCGTCGATATCGATATTCACGGACAAGACTGATTACGTCGGGGGCGAGGTGATCGAGGTGAGTCTCGCCGCTGAGAATTACGAGGAAACGCTCGTCGTTGACGTCTATATCGGCCTGATAATGCCCTGGGGCAGCATCTACACCTATGCGAATGATTCCTGGCAGTATGCGCTGGTCCCGTGGATCCCGAGCATCGAATTTCCCAGCCAATTCGTCTTGGACGAGACGCCCTTCTTCTGGTTCGATGTGCCCTACGGAGTTGACGCGGATTTTGACTTTGCGGCCGCGCTAACCGTCCTCGGCACGCTCGATTTCGTGTCGGAGATAAGCTACGCCCACTTCAGCATTGGCCCGGGAACAATCTCGGATTACTACGTTGATGCGGAAAGCGGAGCCGACGCAAACGATGGCTCCGAGGAGAAGCCCTGGCGAACGATCACGCACGCGCTCGCCTTGATAGAGGGTTCGGAGGAGAATCCGCTCACGGTTCACATTCTTGAGGGGACCTATTCTGCGGGCACGAATGGCGAGCAGTTCCCGCTCAACATGAAGAGCTGGGTCTCGCTTTCGGGAGTGAATCGAGAGACCACGATTCTCGATGCGGAGCATCAGGCGAACCACATCATCTATTGCAGCGGGGCGACCGACCTGACCATCGAGGGTATGACACTCAAGCGAGGAAAAGCCGATGGAGAGGGCGGCCTCGATGTCATCGGCGGCGGGATTCTGTGCGCCCACGGCTCATCCCCCGTTATCCGCAACAACATTATCACGGAATGCGAGGCAGAATCTGGTGGCGGGATCTACTCGACCGACAGCGCGCCGGAGATCGATGGGAACTCCATCCATGGCTGCTCAACGTCTGCAAGCGGCGGTGCAATCACACTCTACCTGCGGTCCGCATCGGTCACGAATAACACAATTTCGGACAACACAGCCGGTTGGTCTGGAGGTGCGGTCATTTGTTTCGATTGCGACGTCTTGATTGAGGGCAATTACATACTGGACAACAATTCGCTTGGCGAAGAGGCAGCCGGGGGGGCTGTTGTTTGTGAAGACTGCTCCGCGACCATCTACAACAACGGCATCTCGGGGAATACATCTGCGTGCGAAGGCGGCGGAATTCTCTTGAGCGGTTTCGAGCCGTTCGTGGTGGAAGACAACAATATCGCCGAGAACTCGTGCGACGGTCGTGGCGGGGGTGTCTGCCTTTCGGGATGCGTGGACGCGGTTGTGGAGAACAATGACATAAGTGGCAACACGGCTGTCGATCTTGGTGGCGGCATTTTTTGCTGGGGCACAGATTCATTCACGCTCTTGAATAACGCCCTATCTGCAAACAGCACGGATGCATCAGGCGGGGGCGTTATGCTGTGGGGGGTCACGGGGGAAGTGACGATTGAGGATAACCTGATCACCTCTGGCACCGCTGCCATAAACGGTGGCGGGTTATTCCTGCTGGAGACTTCGGGCGGCATTCTGAATAATACCATTACGGAGAACACATCGGGCGGCGATGGCGGCGGGATAGCCTGCCACAGCTCGTCACCCGAGATATATGACAACGACATATCGAATAACGTCTCAAACGCGGACGCTGGTAGCGGCGGCGGAGCAATTGCCCTGAACGACAGCAATTCAGAGGTCCATTACAATACAATCGCGGACAATTGGTGTGCGAACTGCGGCGGGGGAATACAAATATGCTGCGACAGCACGGCGGCCATCTACGAGAATGAGTTCTTGCGGAACCACGCCGAATTCATGGGCGGCGGGATCGCCTGCTATGGGGCATCTCCGACGATTGAGGATAATGCCTTCACGGAAAACACAGCCGGCTGGAACGGTGGCGCGGTCTATGTATCGCGTGACAGTAACGCGACGATTGAGGGCAACACCATGAGTAATAACTCCGCCTTAGAGGGCGGCGACGATATATTCCACGAGGGCGATTGAGCCGCCTGGCAGCTTGCGTCAATTCTCATGGAGCCGAATCGGCTCTCGTCTGTTGAAAGTCAGAGAAGCACGAATTATCGTTGCTGCTGTAAATAGAGGTTGCGCCTGTAGCTCAGTAGGATAGAGCAACGGACTTCTAATCCGTAGGTCGTGCGTTCGAGTCGCACCAGGCGCGCCATCCTATAGGGCGATTACGGAGATTTTGTCATGACAATCGACTGCTGCATATTTTGGCCATTTAGCCTCATTTATACACATCCTTAATCCTCTAAACTGCACACTGAGTGCACACTCCTGCGGTCCTAGCCAATTCTCAGAATCCTATCTATATTATACTATATAGCCCTTATAAGAACAATAGACGTCAATCCACAGCGCAGACAATAGGACCGCATAGCCACCCGGATTCTTCACACAGACCTATAAGATGTTCTCGACCGGATACGCAGATCAGAGACTTGGGAGATCCTCAATATAGCCTATGAGTCGCAATATAACTGCACATTTAGTGCGCATTAGGTGAATATTCTATCGCAAATGCTCTTCATAATGAGCGCAATTCCAGGTCTAGTGACTTATACGCGCTCCGCATTTTGGCTTACAAGGACGGTGAATAGGAAGCACTCACGCCGCCGATAAATGTGTCCGATTGTCCCTGATACTTGTCTATTTGCCGTATGTTACGAATTTCCTTTTGCCGGGCATCGGGGTGGGGGTCTGTTGTGGCAAGCGTGGAAGTTGAGGCTCCGACAAGTATTTCTGGGGGAAGTCTGGTTGCATTGACCTGCTGCGTCCTTTGCGACTGCGCGCTTGACTTATTTGGGGACGCCGGCGGTGGTTCCTGTACTTATTCAGAACGCACTCATCCATAATTGGGATAAATAGTCTTCCCGTCGCCCTTCCTTTTAATTCGATGTAATCTCCCTTATTGAGATGTAATATTTTGTTATCTTGCCCTTTAAGCAGATTGCAGTGGGCATACTCCAACTGTCCCCCGATCTCTATGTAGATAGCACCTAGCGATTCGCCGATCTCTTGTGCCGTGCCGTAGACTATTATCACTTGATCTTTGTACTCTCTGTCTGCTCTGACCCGATTTGCTTCATATTCTCTATGGAGGCGAATTGCTGAAACTCTGTGTTTGGGCCGCTCGCAAATCATTGCATCGATTTTATCACGATCAGTCTCAGACCATCTTCGTCGATACATTTCGACTGGAGGCCCTTCCTGCAGCCATTCTTGGGAGTGCACCCGTTGATTGCGCACCTCCAAGTCGGCATCCTGCTTCTCCAGATATTCCAGAATCCCCGAATCTGTCAGATCTCTTTGCTGCACTGGCATTCGCGCGTTGTCATGTGACCACTCTGATTCTGCCCAAAAACCAAAAGCGGCTAGAACGAAAATAGCTAGAAGGCACAATAATTGCCACCGCCTGGGTATTGATTCCCTATTCATGCAAGATCCCTCGCAGGCTATGTCAACCTTACCATGCAATATAACTATTCTCAGTTAGTATGAGAATATTCAGATTCATTGAAGTAGCAAGAGAAAATAAATAGAATCGACTTGACAATTCACCTTCGCCCTGATAGTGATTCCATGAGCTTGTGAGGAGAGAGCTTGCTATGAAGGCTGGCGAGAATCCAAAGAGCTTCGATTCACTAACCGATATTCACATGCATCTTAGCAGTATTGAATAGGCCAAATGAGAGAGACAATCCTGATCGGCCTGGTGTTTCTGACTCTCATAGGTGGAGTGATCGGTATCCGATTCTACACAGAGGCCACGAGCGACACTCACGCCGCTGCTGAAGAAGCAGGCCGCTTTGAGCGCGAGCAGGTTATTAGAGCTGCGACGCTTAAGGTCAGAGAGAGACTTCGGAGAGAAGAAGAAGAGTTCCAGCAGAGTCTGGCGGAGATTAGATGCGATAGCGGGGCCTATGCAGGATCTACCCATTCACAGCCCCCGCCCGATCCTGGAGACTATCCGAAGGACAGGTTTTCGGAGCTACTTGAGTGGAATCAGCAGTGGTTGATAGAGCAAAATCGCCGCCCAATAGGCGAACGTCAAAAGGCCTGGGAGGAGCACGCAAACGACGCTCGAACAAAGTGGCTGAATGCTGAGTCCGCACGCAGAGAAGCGGAATATTACCGGCGAAATCGATAGTAGCTAACAATCCCCCACAGACCTGCCATCAGAGAGAGAATGTTATGAATGATAATCGGGTCCTTAATTCAATCCCAAAATACCAGTGTATGTCCTTGCATAAGTTGCGGATCACTCCATCCCATAGGTCGGCGCTAATATAGCAGAAAAGCATGAATCCTGTTCCATTATGAATAGGGGTCGTTAGGACCACCTTCGGCATTCGTGCCCCAGATGGCTCCAGGATGGGTCACACAGTCTCAGTTGCGGAACGGTGGTCATTTCGCTAAATCGGGTATGCAATACGCATACGAACTGATAGCGGAGCAGCTACGACATTATTTCCAAAAGGAGCTCGGCTTCCTCTTGCACGAAGTAAACCGCATCAGGGCCAGGTAGACTCTCTGCAAGGTGAACTGCATAGGCCGCATTTTGCCCCTAATTATGGGGAATAGGCGGAAGATCAATGCGTGACTATTCTTTCGCCTTTTATGCTTTGATCTTATGGATGAACTCCTTGTCAATCACCACTCTCTCATCACAAGCCTCAAGCAGCTCTCTGTTGAAAGGTAGTTCGGTCGAGTAATAGAGTTCGACAATCGTGCCCGAGTCTTTAGCCACTTGGATGGCCGGGATGAAATCGCTGTCCGCTATAACGATAACAGATCTCTGAATGAGGCCCGCCACACTTAGCCTGGTGAGGTCCAGCGTCAGCAGTATGTCAACGTTCTTTTGGGTGAATTTGGGCCCTGTTGCAGTATCGATCCTAGCCAAGCGCCCCAACCTCACCTGGAAGCGAGGTAGATTCTCGAGTGCTTTTCTGAAGTTATCAAAGCCCCGCTGGCGATTCTTGTCGTCTGCGGAAGGTGATGCAGGCACGAATGGAGGACAGTCGTAATAGTATGTTCGCAGACGTTCGTAGCCGCGGGAGACTTCATTCGAAAACTTGAGGTAGCAGATCTTGGGTGAGTTGAACTCTTGGAGCAGCTTCTTTGCGTAACCGCCATCAATGAAGACCGAGTATCTAAGCAAAAATGTCCTCGGACCTGTAAAAAAAGCAACCAGCGACCGGCGCACGGGGCGCCGATCACTGGGGCGCATTTTCAATGCCTCTCAGAAGCACATCCAAAAGGCATGGGCATTATTCGTAGAATAAAACAAATATGTCCACGTACTGGTGTCGAGTCAAGCAACACGTAACTTTACACCTCCAATTGTCCTGCATTCAAATCCTATCTTATCGGAGGTTATTAACACGAATTGTGCTGCGGCTCCAAGAACTCTCCCGACTAATTTCTCAATTATAGAGGAAGAAGCGCGTGTGGCATCTATC
>JAFGIT010000043.1 GCA_016929465.1 Candidatus Coatesiibacteriota bacterium
CGGTCCCCAGCGAGTGCGAGAGAATGTCAGACAGCACGAGCTCCTTCACCTGACCAGTAATCAGACCGGCCTGGACCGCCGCTCCGAGAGCGACGCACTCGTCCGGGTTGATATCGGTCGATGGGTCCTGCTTCATTCGGCTCTTGATCATCTTCTTCACCATCGGGATCTTAGTCGAGCCGCCTACGAGGAGTATCTGGCTTATCTCCTGTGGTGTTAATTCTGCATCCTCGAGCGCCTGATTGGTGAAATCGAGCGTCCTCTCGAGCAGGTCCTTGATCAATTCCTCGAGCGTCGTGCGGGTGATGTCCTTGGAGAGATTGATGATCTCCCCGTCCTTGCTTGCGATTGCGGGGACCTTGATGATTGCCTTCGAGTTCGATGAGAGCTCGATCTTCGCAGCCTCGGAAGCCTGCTTCAGATGCTGAATCGCTACCGGATCCTTCCTCAGGTCTATCTTATATTCATCCTTGAACCACTCCATGACCCAGTCCATGATCCGCAGGTCGAAGTCCAGACCGCCGAGATGGGAGTCTCCGGTCGTCGCAATGACCTCCATGATGCCAGGATTCACCTCTATGATCGAGACGTCGAAGGTCCCACCGCCGAGGTCATAGACCAGAAGCATCTGGTCTGACCGACGGTCAACATCGTACGCAAGGGCGGCCGCCGTAGGCTCGTTTATTATTCTACGAACGTTGAGCCCCGCTATCTCACCGGCATCCTTGGTGGCCTGCCTCTGAACGTCCTGGAAGTATGCAGGGACTGTGATCACAGCATCGGTGACGGGTTCATCCAGAAAAAGCTCCACCTCTTCTTTGAGGCTTCTCAGTATCGCGGCGGAGATCTCCTGCGGCGAATATTCCCGGCCGAGAAGTGTGACGCGGTAGTCCGTTCCCATCGAACGCTTTATCTCTGAGATAGTATTCTCGGGATGGAGAAGAAGCTGCCTCTTGGCCTCCTCGCCTACGAGAACCCTGATCTTGCCCTCTTCCTCGACCACACCAACAACCGACGGCGTAACAGGAGAACCGCTCCTGTTCGGTATTATCCGCGGAGAACCGTTGTCAACTATCGCGACCGCCGAGTTGGTTGTTCCGAGATCGATTCCAATTATGAAGCCCATAGGGAACCCCCATTTAGTTCAATGTGATTATCCACGGACGATTACCTTGGCCGGCCGTAAGACCTTATCGCCTATTCTATAACCTATAGATATCTCTTCCAATACCGTGCCGCCCTCCACACCTAAGACGTCTTTTGTCCCAACACAATCATGCAGAGATGGATTAAAGCTCTTGCCAACCGTATCGATGCGGCTGATATTCCTTCTCTCGAACACCCCATATAGTCGAGAAAGAACCATCTCGAGAGCCTCCACGATGCCTCCCGCTAATGAGGGATCGGCATGGCCTATTATGCGCGAAATGTCGTCAACTATAAATAGCATGTCTTTGAGCATATCGGACTCGAACGCTGTCGAAGCCTCATCCTGGACCCACTTGCCCAATCTCGCAATGTCACGTCTCATGGACGAAACCGTGCTCTGTAGCTCTCTCATATCGCCGTCATCAGACTTCGGGCGCGCCATCCCCTCAGCCGGCTGGGCCTTGAGCCTCTCGACGGTCTTTGTGACCTCCTCCAGTTCCAGATCGAACGATGCCTTGATAAAAGAGCGGAGCTTGACTATCTCCATCGCGGTTCGACGAGCCATATCGAGACCAGCACGCGCATCGTGCGCACCCGCTTCAGCTCCGGGCAGGGCATCGAACGGCTCCTGCTTCGAAGATGCGGCGAACTCCGAGACCATTCCCTTCAAATATTCTTCGAGCTCACGCTCATGCGCCGACAGTATCGCGTTGCGGTCCAGGAAGCCCCCCCCAAGGCGACCTCCAATAAAACCTAAGTCAGTAATGCCTCTCGAAAGGCCTACTCGCGACAGGAAATCCTCGGCGCTTCGATCCGCTAATTCCGCCTCTCTCTCTTCGGAGCCTCCTCTCAATTCAACCAGTGGCGAATGAAGAGCGTCGCGAAGGAGCCAGACCTCCACCGCCAACCCAAAGGACGCGGCGTCCCCAAGCGCCTCCGGCGACAGGTCCTTATCGAAGAGGAGCTCAATCAGTGACTCCCTCTGCGCTCGCCTCAATGAATCAAGGCGATCTTTGAGCTCCGAGAGTATCCAATTCGCCATCCGTGAGCGCTCGGAAAGCGCCTCATCAATTTCATCTATGTCCTCGGCGGATTCCACGACAAATTGCGACCGCGTCGAATCATCCTCCGAGAGCCTAGGCTCTTCCTCTGAATAGGCTGATATCAATCTCTTCAGCAGCGAAGACCAGTAACGGATTTGGCTCGGATCGACTCCCTTCTCCTTCGCCAACTGCCTGGCGAGGCTCTTTCGACCGTATGCCCAATACGATGAGAGCTGCAGCGCGAGCTGTGGTTCGTCAAGCTTCATCCCGGACTCGAGCATCAGATCGAACATAGGGCTTGCCTTCAGGGATGTCTTCTCGAGTGAACCGACTCCGGACTCATCTTGTTCTTCCGGCGCTATAGACAGGAAGCCGTCCTTCACCAGGGCTGCCCTCGCTTTGTGCATTTCCTCCAGCTCCCTCGTGCCCTTTGAAACCTCGTCCGCGGTTTCATTTATCTCCTTGACCCTCGACAGCAGCTTCCGCATCCCAATCCTTGAATTGCGGAGGGCAGAGAATCTCTCGGAATCGAGAAAGATAATGTCCAGGCTCTTTTCAGCTATATCCACCGCGCTCTTCCACGCGGCGTCATGGGTTGGAATCTCCTCGGATTCCTCCTCCACTTTGAGACGGGACGCCCAGAAGCTGGAACTTCCCAGAACATTGCAGGCAGCTTTTAGATCTGGATTATTCATCGTGGCCTGATTAGCTTATTTCTCCAGAACGGTAAGAAGCGATTCTATGAGCACATCTCGATCCACATCGACCGGCTCTTCTAGTTTGAACAGCTCAAAGACCTCGGACCGGTTTGGATAGTCGAAGAGTGCGTCTTTGACCTCTTCCGACAGGTAGTCTTTTTGCACCCGGAGTGCGGAGCCCGCTCTCGACATCAGGAATGCATCGACGAGTCTGCGTTTCTCTTTGCTCGTTAGCAGCTGAAATGCCTTATTTATCTCCTGGGCCCTTTCCGGGAAGAGCTCATTTGGATACTTGAGCACGAGCTCTCGCCGTGCACGGCGGATCTCGACCTCATCAGCGTTCGGTCTCACGCCAAGAACTTCGTACGGGTCTATGTCCAGCGAGAACAATAAAATCCCCTATCTAGATATTGCAGCAAGGACCTCTTTGGCCAATCCGTCGCCGGGGTCCAATAAGGCCAGTTTCGCCAATTCCAGCTTGGCTTTGCTCCAGTTGCCCGACTTCAGAAACCTCGCCGCGAAATACTTGGACTTCGCGATCAACTTCTCTCGATAGACTTGTTCAGGATAGACTTTGTCCAGAGCAGTCCATATCGCGATCAGGCGCCGCCAACTCCTCTCGATCTCATCCAGAGAACTCAACGAGGTCTTCCGAGTTTCGAGAATCGCCAGTGTATGGAGCGCCGAAATATTATAGCTGTCAACCTTGAGTGCAGTCCTGAGAATCTCTGCGGCACGCTCATAGTGCTCCTTCGCGATAAGCTTGTAGGCGCTTCGGAGATACGCCTTCATTAGCAGCGATCGGACCCAGATGC
>JAFGIT010000044.1 GCA_016929465.1 Candidatus Coatesiibacteriota bacterium
CAGCTAATTGCAATATTGACCGATTATACGCCCAACGGGGGATTCAAAAAAAGCCCAAATCTCAAACCTATCTGATTATTGGGGCCCTGGAGCCGGCATTATTCGAACTGATGACGTTGTATTGAATCAAGGATGAATTTGCATTCGGGCAGTTTATAGCTCCGCCATCTCCTGATGCCTCATTTCCCGCGATCCAATTATTCTCGATGACGGGCGAGTTGTATCCGGCATCAATTGCGCCGCCCAGAGTCGCCCGATTCTCGGTGATTTTATTGCTCCTGAGGCTGGGAAGGCCGTAGTGACAGAACACTCCTCCTCCGTAGGTGGCATCGTTCTGGTTGATCAGGTTGTCCACTATCTCAGGACTGCCCTCTTCCAGGCAGCTTATTCCACCGCCTTCTCCCGCGGAATTGAAGCATATTAGGTTGTCTGATATGAGCGGTGAACTGAATCTCGAGTCGATACCTCCACCATTTCCCAAACCTGCCGGTGCCGAGAATGTCACTATGTTATTGATGATCGTGTTGCCCGAGATCGTGGGGGCGCCGTATCCGCACTCTATCCCCCCGCCGGCGAAGAGCGCGGTGTTTTCGGAGATTATGTTGTCTATAATCACAGGCGAGCTATCAATACAAAATATCCCTCCACCAGAATTGTTGCGGATGTCATGCGCATTACCTCCAGTGACGGTCAATCCAGAGATGATGAGGTGATTCACGCAATCGCAGACAATGACGTGATAGGCCAATCCTTCAGCGTCCAGGATGGTCGTTTCTCGGCTCTTTCCGATGACCGATACCCAGCTCTTCATGGTCAACGGGAAGGTCTCCCCGTTTGTCGCGCCCGAGTAGGAGCCAGCGGCTACTAAGACTGTCACCGGCGTTTCTTCGCTGCCCTCGACGCTCGAGATGGCGTGTGTGATTGTTCGCCAGGGAGCATCTCGAGAGCCATCGTTCGAGTCGCTCCCGAGCCCAGCGTCGATGAAATACTCGACCGAAAGAACCGAGGTGGGCAGCAAGAGCAGGCTGACTACCAGGTAGGCTGCGATTTGGGGCCTATTCATGCGGTCTCCTTCCTCCGGTATCGCACCATCCAATTGTGTTGAATCTGGGAAAAACTCCCGATACAACCGAAATGCGTGCTTTGTCTCAGGAGATAGTAGCCGCGCAGTAAGGTCGATGCAAGGGTCTTGGGGCCCGGATGAGGGTAGTATATGGCCGAATGAACAGGTGGAATTAGGACAGAGCTCTTCTAGCGCCTGACTTCTGCTGAAGTCCGGCCTCCATGCCGCCCATTCAATCGCACTCGGTCTCACGCCCGAGATGCCGACAGGTTGCCCCTATTCCACGAGGCGTTCGGGCGGCCCCGTGTAAATTGCGTCGGCTGTCACGATGCGGCGCATCGGCTTCTGCGTGCTTTTCTCCTCGACGATGTGCGCAACGAGGCCGGGCAGTCGAGATGTTATGAAGAAGGCGTTCGCTAGCGACGGGGGGATGCCCATCTCCAATAAGACGGCGCCGATCGCGCCGTCGACGTTGATCGGTAGTTTTTTTCCGGAGTTCTCGAAGAGCGCCTTCTCCACCGCGACAGCCATCTCGGTGAACTTGCCCCACACGCCCTCCTCTTTCGCCAGCTCGAATAAGCGCAGCGATCTCGGGTCGTTCGAGTGGTAGCGATGGCCAAATCCGGGGACGCGCTGCTTCAGCTCCTTGCTTTCGATGACAATTTTCCTAGCGGCCTCCTCAACGCTCATGCCGCTGCTTTCGACCCTGACAACACCATAGGCGAGAGTCTCCATGCAGCCTTCTATGGCCCCTCCGTGGAATTTGGAGATCGCGAGAACACCCGCAGCGATCGCCGCGTTCAGCGGATTCCCGGTCGAGGCTATAGTCATCGCCGCGTTTGCCGAGGGCGGAGTGACGCCATGGTCTATTGAGGAAACAAGGATAGCGTCGAGTATCTTCCGATAGCCCGGCCTGGGCAGCTCCCCCACGATGGCGAGAAAGAACGCCTCGGGATATGAGACTCGCCCCATCAGGTTATCTATGGGATAGCCCCTGAGCCTAATCTTGTTGGGCTCGATGTCGGTTACCTTGGTCTCCCAGGTCTTGTCTTCGCTCATCTTCAGAAATGCCTCCTTTGACTAAGCGGTATCTTCGCTATCTCGTGCCGTTCAGGACCTCGCGCGTGATGTGGGGGAGATCGCTGAAATTCTCGGCCACCACGCAACCGGCGCGGCGAAGAGCTTTCGTCTTGCCCTCGTGAGTGCCGCGACCGCCTTCGATTATCGCCCCGGCATGAGAGAATCGCATTCCTTGCCTCGCTGCTGCCCCACCGATAAACGCGATCAGGGGCTTGGAGAAGCTCCCTGATGCCACGAGTGCGGCGACCTGCTCTTCCTGCGTGGAGCCTATCTCGCCGAACATCACCACCGCCTGCGTCTCATCGTCATCCTCGAACTGCCTGACCGCCTCCGCGAGGTTGATCCCGATTATCGGGTCCCCACCGACGTGCATTATGGTCGTCTGGCCGATGCCGATCTTGTTCAGGTAATACGCAATCGAAGTCGTGATGCCGCCGCTTCTCGAGACCACGCCGACGGGACCTCGCTTGAAATGCTCCTTTGCGAACTCCGACCTGCCTCCGATCATTCCGACCAGAGCACGCCCTGGACTCATCACGCCCAGCGTGTTGGGTCCGACGAAACGCATGCCGCGCTCCTTGGCAAGCGCGGAGATGTAGCAGACGTCGTGTACCGGGACACGATCCGGGACGAGCACGCAGAGCGGAATCCCCGCGTGAATGGCCTCCAATGCGGCGCTCCTCACGTAAGGGCCGGGGACGAATATGACACTTATGTCAAAGTCTCCCTCACTCTCTATAGCCTCCTGGACGGTGTCGTAAACGGGAAGATTGTGCACCGTCTCCCCCGACTTGCCAGGCGAAGTGCCTGCGATGACCTGCGTCCCGTAATCGAGCATCAGCTTGCTCCGGACCAGTCCCTCGCGTCCGGTTACTCCCTGTATAAGGACCCGCTTCTCCTCGTCAATCAGGATTGACATCGTGGTCCTCCAAGAATTCTATTTGCGCGATGTCGGGCATCATCTATCCAGTCCTTTTATGGGGAGATCGATCCTGATTCCGCCACGGCCGCTCAAGTGGCATTCGAGCTCGCAAGCAAGGCACTCTATGCACTTCCCCTTGGCTGCAGTCTCTGCTGGGATAGCCAGATTCGGGACACCGTCCACTAGCGCAAGGATGTCGCGTGGACACGCTTTGATGCACGGCTTTTCCTCGCAATCGAGACATCGCTTGTGATCGAATCGCACCCTGCCGGTTATTGTCTTGAATGAGACTGTGAACTCGGTCGGGAATTCGAAGCGCTTAGCCTGCTTGTCCTTGGGCGGAATTAGCATCATCATCGAGAGCCTATCCGCGCAGAACTCGGGCGTGTCATCTCGCCCATAGGCCTCGAGCGGAGCAGGCCAGTAGTCGGAGAACTTATTCAAGAGCTCTATAGCGATCTCCTCGGCATTGCCGCC
>JAFGIT010000045.1 GCA_016929465.1 Candidatus Coatesiibacteriota bacterium
TCAGGTGGTGCAGCGTCGGATAAGGTTGTGCAATTGGGTATCCCTGCGGCGCTTCGGAGGAGAAGAAGGCAACACAGAAGCGTCAACCCTCCGCAAGTCGACTTCACCATTCGTCAGATCCTCCTGCATGGGACAGACCAAGAAAATACGTATTATTCTGATGAATTAATAAGCATTATTCGTGCCAGAAGGAGTATTTTTTATGCAGATGTGTATCTATTCTGGCTTCTAATAGGCGATCTCGCAGATTCAGCTCGATTCCCATCGGCGATCCGAGTCCGAGATTCTCTTCTCAAAGTGGATCAATTTTGATCCACCCATCGGGATGCGGCCCAGCTAGAGCAGGCTATTTAGCCTGCGTTTAAGGGTGGGTCAAAAATTGACCCAGGGGGCGGACAGGGGGGAGAGATGGCTCGCGGCAGGGAGATGGACAATATGGACGAGATGGACGAGATGATATTCCCGCTGCGGGACCGGATGACTTACTTGCTCTCCCTGTTCTTGCGCCGCCTTCGGTATAGCCGCTCGGTGAATCCTCCCTCATTCTCGAAGGCGCTGGCCTGAGCCGCTATTTGTCGAGCTAAAAGGGCCTTGGCTACCCCAATCAGAACCAAGAGAGCATTCGCAGATGCTTCTGCATGGCTTGATTTGACGGAAGATGTGGAACTGGCGGATGGGTCACTCTTTCCGCAAATTCCCCTAACCCACTCAGCCACCTCGTCAGCGGACTTGCATCGCCGCTCGATCAAATCTTTGCGGCGGGGATCTTCCGGCCCCCACATCCCCAAGCCGGCCTGTCTCAAGAAGTCTTCGTAATCTAGATTGAGCTCCTCCAAACTGGCCTTTGCGACATTGGTCAACTTCAATTCCATCTTCTTCGAGGTCCCGCTCGCAACACTTCCCTCTGCAATATTCTGCACGCCCGACCGGGCAGCCTGGACCATCTGATCATGGGTCCGACTCTTCTTGTCAATGTAGCGATCACAGAATCTCACGGTGACATCATAGATGAGCTGCGCGATCTGAAAGCTCTTGAGGCTTCGATAGCCGGCGTGCTTCGGAATCAAGGCATCCGAGTCGGAGCGTCGGCGTCCATGCGGTCCATTTAGTCCATTCCTGTCCATAGGAAATCCCAGGCTCCGAGGCGTTCCTACCTCCCCTCCCTCAGCTCCTCCAACATCCCCTCAGCCGCAGCGACCGAATGACAGCCCGGATATTCATCGATAAGACGTTCCAGATTCTCGATCGCTTCGTCCAGACGCTCGAGCTTCACATCGAGTTTGGCAAGATACAGCAGCGCTTTGCACGCCGCTTCCGTGTCGGGATAATCGCTAATGACGCCTTTCAGTCGCGAACTGGCGGCTGCGTATGCCTTCTGCCGGTAGTAGAGACGCCCCACGTAGAATTCGTGCGAGGCGAGCATCTCTATAGATTCCTCCTCGATGATCGCGACGAGCTCCGTGAATTCACCATTCGGGTATCTTTTCCGGTAGTCATCTACCATCTTCAGCGTCTTATGCGTAGGTGACTGGTCACGGTCGTATGTTCTTATCCTCCGATGGTGAGTAAGCAGCAACCTAAACATGGCCTTTTCAGCGTCCTTGTCGGAGGGATAGAAACGCAGGATGGTGGAGTATTCCGCCTCGGCCTCCTCGAACTTGTCTTCTGAGAGCCACAAGTCCGCGAGCCTCATCTGTGCTTCCTTTGCGTATCGGCTCGACGGATACTTATCGAGCATCTCATCGAGGAGTTCTTTTGCCTCTTTACGCTTCTTGGGAGCCACTAACGCCGCGGCGATACCCGCGTCCTCCTCCTCCTCGAGCTTCCGAATGGCCAAATGATACATCTCGTCATCGTCGAGGACCACTCCCTCGTTCGAGGCGCATGAAAGACACAGAAAGGAAATCAACAACGCTAATATCGCGGCAATCTGGCTCGCCTTCAGAGCCCCCAAAAAGCCTTTGTTATTCATCTTCGCAGTCATCCTGCCCCTCATCATCGAATGGTATCTGGACCAATTCCGCACCGGCCTCCGATAGCATCTCGAGCGCCAATTCATCTGGATATCCGTCCTGGTAGAAGATGCGCTTACTCACTCCTGCATTTATCAGCATCTTGGCGCAGATGACACATGGCACGTTGGTGCAATAGAGGGTGGCGCCCTTGATTGTCACGCCAAACATCGCCGCCTGGATGATCGCGTTTTGCTCGGCATGAAGCCCCCTGCAAAGCTCGTGCATTTTGCCGGACGGCACATTGAGCTTTGCACGGAGGCAGCCCACCTCGTCACAGTGCCGGAAACCGCTGGGCGCTCCGTTATAGCCCGTGGCGAGTATTCGCTTGTCCCGCACGATTACAGCACCGACCTTCCTTCTGAGACATGTGGACCGCTCGGCCATCAGCCTCGCCATCCGCATGAAGTATTCATCCCAAGATAATCGCTCGCTCAAAATGCATCCTCATAGCTATTAACAAACCAAATGACCGATCTCGAAGCTTCCATTCTCAAGATCGATAGCAATTCGCAATCAGCCGGAGATGCTGAACATGCCTTGCCCGAAGCGCTGCGCCGAGAGAATAGCAAAAAACTGGCGCCGGGCCAAGATAGCACCGGCGCCAGCCTGAACAGAAATCGGATATTTTTCAGGTCCTACGCTAGAAGCTCAATCAGTTTCTCTGCGACCTCAATCCCCACTCTGAACTGCCCATCAACCGTCGAGGCTCCAATGTGTGGCGAGAGCGACACGTTCGTAAGAGACGTGAATTCGTTCCCCTTCACTGGCTCATTCTCGAAGACGTCGATCCCTGCGGATGCAACCTTGCCGCTCTTCAGGGCCTCGAGAAGCGCTGCCTCTTTTACGACGCCTCCCCTCGAGCAATTCACCAATCTGACGCCCTTCTTCATTTTGGCGAACTCATCCTCGGCCAAAAGGTAATGGGTCTCCTCGTTGTGAGGCATGTGCAGGGTGATGTAGTCAGACTTCTGGAGCAATTCATCGAAGCTGACTATCTTAACGTTGAGTTTCCCGAGCATCGCCTGCGTGACATAGGGGTCGTATGCGATGACCGTCATCTCGAAAGCAAGAGCTCTCTTCGCGACTTCTTGCCCAATTCGCCCGATGCCGATAATGCCCAGCGTCTTCTTGAAGAGCTCCACGCCCTTGAATTTCTTCTTTTCCCACTTGCTGGCTGCCATGGTGGCATTCGCCTGTGGGATATCTCTCGAGATGGCGAGCATGTGCGCCATCGCGAGTTCGGCGACCGATACGGAGCTAGCAGCCGGCGTATTTATGACCGTCTTGCCCGCCGCATTCGCGGCATCCATATCGATATTGTCCAGCCCAACGCCCCCTCTGGCGATGACCTTCAGCTTCTTGCCGGCCTCGATAACATCCTTGGTCACCTTGGTCGCACTTCGCACGATGATGGCATCGTAATCACCAACCGTCGCGACAAGTTCTTCCGGGGTCAGCTCGGTCTTGACGTCAACCGTGAGGCCGCCCTTTTCCATCTTCTCGACCGCTTCTTTTGCCACGGGATCGCAAACTAAGACACGGACCATTTTATTACCTCCGCTTTTCTCGGGTGGTTGTTATCGACTATATCGAATGCGTCAGCTCTCAGACGCCGAGATATTCGTCGATCCTGCCCAGCAACTCCTTGACCTCGTCAAGCGTCAGGTCGCCCATGTGGCCGACCCTGAAAGTCTTCTCTTTTAGCTTACCATAGCCATTCGCGATTTGCAGCGCGTATTTGTCCGCGAGGAACTTCGAGAGGTCCGCAACGGAGATTGCGCGTGAATTCCGCACTGTAGTCAGCGTCACGGACTGATAGCCATCCTCAGCGAACGTATCGAATCTATCCTTTGCCCATGCCCTCGCATATTCAGCCATCTCGACGTGACGGCGATATCTATTCTCGAGTCCCTCTTCGAACATCTGGTCGATTTTGTAGTCGAGGGCGTAGAAGAGGCTGATCGCAGGAGTGGTCGGAGTCTGGCCCTTCTCGGCGTATTTCTTGAAGACATCAAAGTCGAAATAGTAGCCTTTTCGCTTGGCCTTCCTGGACTTCTCCATCGCCTTCTCGGAGACCGAAAAGACCGTTATCCCAGGAGGCGCAGCAAATGCCTTCTGCACGCCGGCAAGGCATACGTCCATGCCGAGCTCATCGACCTTGATGTCAACTGCTGCCATCGCGCTGACCGCATCGACGAGGAACATAACATCAGGGTACTTCTTCATCATCTCTGCGAACTCGTGGTAGTCGTTCATGATGCCGGTGCTCGTCTCATTGATCTGCATCGTCACGGCATCATATTTTCCCGTTGCAAGGGCTTTATCGACCACATCGATCCTGTTCGCCATTCCCCACTCCTCCGACTGGAGGATGTCGGCTTCGTGCCCACAAGCCAGGGTGATCTCATGCCAACGCTCGCCGAAGGCACCGCAAGTGACATTCAGGCATCGCTTCTCAACGCAGTTCAAGACCGCGCCTTCCATGACCCCTGTCGAAGCTGAAGTTGAAACGAAGACGTCGTCCTTGGTTGCAAGGAGCTTCTTCAATTTCGGCGTCAACTGGTTGAAGAATGCCACGAAGTCACCGCCCCTATGGCTGATCATCGGCCAGGCCATGCGCTCTAGAACATCCTTACGGACTTCCGTTGGTCCAGGAATGAAGAGCTTCTTAAACTTCATATCTGTCCTCCCCTTCTGGGTCGTATGCTGTTGTTTATATTGCCATCATCAATCTTCAGATGAATTGTATTCAATAAGTCTCGCCTGTCAACGAATTCTGTTAGGTCAACACGCCAAATCGGCAAACGATGTCAAAGTCAAGTCCTACAATCGCTTGATAATCCACAGATCAACCACCAAATGTCGTGGACATGAACGCGGATAATATCTCATGCTTCCCTGAATTCAATGATTTTAGCGTGGATTGGGAGAAATTGCAGATCAGAATTCGACGCGCTTGAAAGGGTGACAGTAGGCTCTTATGATTCTCCCGAAATGCCCCATTTGACAGTTCACCTTGGACAAGATAGCTCCGCGAAGGGAACTCGCTTTGAGAGCGAGCTCCGACGGCGCATCGCTGAGGACCGGGCCGATTCTCTCTTGTATCTCGTTTCATGCCGGTCGTTTGCGAGGCAAATCGAGAGATTCCTGCTCGAGGATACGCCCGGTTTCTTCTCGCTCCCGCTCATCACATTTAGCAGCCTTTTCAAGGACATCTTCTATATGCTCCGGTATCCCAGGCGTCTGGTGGATTCGGTCACTCGGGAGGCCATTATAGGAGTCTTGCTTGAGAATGCTGCATCTGATTGGCGGCTGACCGCTATAAGGCGGTCGAGCATGGGCAGAGGGCTCTGCAAAACGCTTTCCAGGCTGTTCGCGGTATTCGGGACGCGTTCATTTGTCGATTCCAGCTCGATCAGGAATGCAATAGAGATGCGCGGCGGGACCATCGACAACAAGCTCGCTGACGCCCTCGCCCTATATGATCGGTATCGCCAGGCATTATCGAGCAGCAATCTGATGGATCCCGAACACGCTGGTGCTCTCGTCTGTGACGCTATTCGGAATGGAGATGAACGACTAGCCCGGTATCTGGGCTCGATCGAGCTGATGATAGTGGACGGTTTCTTCAGCTTTTCTCCCCTGGAAGAGCAGCTTCTAATGGCCCTCGTTGGAGTACTCCCGGAGAGCTGGATTGCGCTCGACTGTGGTGACGATGGCCAGGATGAGCTCTTCGAATTGCCTAGAAGGATGCTATCCAACTTACGCACGTTGGGAGGGGGAGTCGAGCTCGAGGTCGAACAACATACCTCGAACGGGGGACAGAATGGCTTACGTAGAGAGCTAGCTCGCAGGCTGTTCTCAGCAGATGCTCCGGCTGAAGATTCGGAGGAGGGCATCGATCTCCACTCGCAATGCTGCCTGCTCGCGGCAAATGATAGCCGGGAGGAATTGAGAGCGGTCGCGAGGACGATCAAGGGGAAGATTCTCGACGAGGGATGTCCTCTATCTCGCATCGCCGTGACCTCTCCGCAATCCACGGAGAAGGAAAGAGAACTAAAGGCAGTCCTTCTCGACCACGGGATTCCGGTCGCCGCCCCGGAGGCTCTCCGACTCCAGGATTCTGTCGTGGTTCAATCAGTGCTCTCCATGTCGGAACTCGTTGGGAGCGGCTTCCGCAGGGAACTGCTGCTCGATTTCCTCTCATGTCCATTCTTCACCCCCGAGCGTCTGGTCAAATTAATGGATGATATTCCGCCGATCAGGATAAACCAGGTATATATTGATAAGCTGACCAGGTTGGCAAAGATCTCGGGTGGCGGGGATGAAGGTCTCGCCTCGTATCGCGCCGGATTTGAGGCACTCGTGGGGCACGAGCGATCGGGACTCGAGAGAAGTGATGAAGTCGATCATCCCGGACAGAACTACTCAGAGCAACAAATCAGTTTGCTTCTACTGGTCCTTGAGTCGTTGAACTCGAAGCTAACGACGCCCTGCGATCCGTCGGAATTTGCGAGGCTATTCAAGCAATTGCTGCTCGATTTAGACCTATTAGAGAATATGGTTGCGGAATTCAGGGGCCCCGATGACGCGATACGCCTGCAACTCGAACAGGAGGCTCTGGCCAGATTCCTGGACATGGTTGAAAGCCACTGCCTTGGTCTCGAAAGCGCCGGAGTTTCACAGGTGATGCCGGTGGACATTTTATCGGCGCTCAGGTCGAGAGCTAATTCAGAGCTGGTCCGAGTGTCAACAGGTGCCGAGGGCGTGAAGCTGCTGCCGATGAAAGAGGCCTGGCTTGCGCAGTGCGACTACTTATTCTGCATTGGAATGACCGAGGTAGCCTTTCCGGGGCCAGTTCGAAGAGACGTCTTCCTTTCGACCAAAGTTCGCTCGTGCCTCGGATTGAGGCCCATTGATGAGAAAGTCTCGGAGAGCAAATTCCTTACCTATGCCTTGTTGCTCGCGCCATTGAAGCAAGTCTTCTTCTCGCATCCGTCTGCAGCTGATGAGCAGCCTACTCTGATGTCTCCCTATCTGCAGGAGCTGATGCTCGCCGGTGCAGGAGCCCCAACCAGATGGGCGGACCTGCCGGAGAACAATGACTGTCCCAGCAATATAGAAGGGCTTCAGCTTTGGCTCGGCCGCAAGGCCCAGAGCTCGAAGGAACCACCTCCCCAGACTGCTATAATTCAGGATGCCCTGACTCTATTGAGTAGCAATGAACAGGATGCTAAGCCAGGGATTACGCCGCGAGGAATCGCTCGGCGCATAGAAGCATCAACGAAACGTGAATTGATTGATGCATGTTCCTGCTATGGCGGGAGATTGAGCGGCGATGTGATCGATGAGACAATCAACCTTTTGACCGACGATAACCTGTCGAAGGAGCACGGCCGGCGAGTTTTCTCGATGTCTAGCTCGGCGCTCGAGAGCTACAAGGCCTGCCCCTTTAAATTCTTCGCATCGAGGATTCTCAGGATTAAGCCCCCCGATGAATTCGAGCCCGACATTGCGGCGAATGACCTGGGCACTCTCATCCACGAGATTCTGCGGGTATTCTACGAGAATCGACTCCGGGCGGATGGATCGATCGTGGTCGTAACCGCCCAGAGTCTCGCCGAGGCTCGCAGGGAAATTCTCGAGATTGCGAGAGAGCACCTCGAGATGGCATTAAAGCCGGGATTGACGAGAGAGCGAATCTCGAAGCAGCTGCTCGAACCAGGCGCCTTGTTAGATTCATTCCTCGACAACGAAGCAGGCGACAAAGATGGCTGGCGGCCCCTGCATCTCGAAGCAGTTTTTGGTCCTATGAAGAGGCCGGGGCGGGAGACCGGGAAGCTGAGCACCGAGCCGCTTCTGCTCGAATGCGACACCGAAGGAGGCTCCGAATTGGTGGCCCTCCATGGCATAATCGACCGCATCGATTCCCGCGTGAGTGACGGAAGCCTCGTCTATCGAGTGCTTGACTACAAGACCGGCCAGGTCCCACAACCAAAGGACTTGAGGAGCGGATTGTCGCTGCAGTTGCCGATATACGTGGCTGCTGTCAAGGCCATACTGGGCGGGGAAGCGACCGCCGCCTACTATCAAGTCTCCCCAACGGACGAGGTCAAGATCAGGGAGTATAAGAGGGATGATGCCCTTTCAAAGGCAGTGGAGAACCTGAACCAGGCCATCTCGGAGATCATCTCGGGCATCCTCGCCGGAGACTTCGCAGCAAATCCATCCGATGACGACACAAACAAGTGCAAATACTGCGACTATAGGGGCATCTGCAGGAAGAAATAATGATCGTTTTAAGCCATAGGACGGCCGGGTAAGTGGCCATGAGCACTAAATACGAGAGAATTCTCGGTAGGCTTACAGACAGCCAGAAAAAAGCGGCGCTTTCGCCAGACAATGTGGTCCTGAAGGCGGCTGCTGGCTCCGGCAAGACCACGGTCCTGGTCGCGAGGTTCATCGAGACCTTCAAGAGGCATTTAGAGAGAAGGACCGACCGCAGCATTGCGGATGAGTTCGCCTCTGTGGTAGCCATAACCTTCACCAGGAAAGCCGCGGCAGAGCTGGAAGAGCGGATACGCACATATCTTGCGGACGCCCTTCTGAGCGTCTCGGGGACCTCTGCTGCGTGGCGAGTGGCGAGCGAGGCGATGGCCCAGTCCAATATCGGCACCATCCACTCCTTCTGCGGCGCGATACTCAGGAGGTTTGCCGTCGAGGCGGGGCTCGATCCCGAGTTCGCAATCATCGACGAGTCGCAAAGCGCCTTGATGCGACGGGAGGCCGTCGAATCGCTTTTTCTAAAGGGCATTACCGCCGAAGAAGGGACGCCATCGGTATTCACTGCCTATACGCGCAATCAGGGAGTCGATCTGATTCTGCTGATATTGGACAAGATCGATATTCTGAGAGGGCATTTTCGGGTGTTCAGCGATGGTACGGATGTGGAGATAGCCGAGCACATACAAAGAGCGCTCGACGGCGTCGAATTCACCCCGAAGAAGACCAAGGGCGGAGATTACGACCCGATAGAGGAGGCTTCCCGCCTGAGGCTTTTTGCGAGGAACGCTGCGTCCGCACGTAGGGAGTACGATGTCCGCAAGCGGGCCCTTTCACTCATGGACTTCGACGACCTTCAGTCCGCGACCTTGGCCCTTCTATCTGGGATGAATGAGGCCGAGCTCGCGAGATTGCGGTCAGAGTTCTCGACGATCATGATAGATGAGTTTCAGGATACAGACCGCTTTCAGTGGGAACTCGCAAGGAGCCTCTCCAGCGACGATCGTGACGAGATAGGA
>JAFGIT010000046.1 GCA_016929465.1 Candidatus Coatesiibacteriota bacterium
ACATCGCGATGACGCTGCAGACCCAGCTGGAGAAGATCGGGGTGCAGCTGGCAAAGACGCTCTACGAAAAGACCGGCTACCGCAACATCTGCCTCGGAGGCGGAGTGGCGCTCAATTGCTGCATGAACTCGGCGATTCTGAATTCGCCCTACGTCGATCATATCTACGTTCAGCCTGCTGCCATGGACAACGGGACCGCACTCGGGGCGGCGATGGAAGGCTACGCCCGAATGGGCTTCGAGAGCAAGAGCCTGATGCCGCACGTTTACTGGGGCCCAGAATATGACGACAATGAGATAGAGGCGGCCATCAAGAAGGCTGGATACCCGTATCAGCGTTCGGACGACATCTGCAAGGACGTTGCCGAGCTGCTGGTCAACCAGAAGATTGTGGGCTGGTTCCAGGGGAAGATGGAGATAGGTCCGCGCGCACTCGGCGCTCGGAGCATACTCGCCGACCCAAGGGACCCGACGATGCGGGACAAGGTCAATGTTGTGAAGAACCGCGAGCTGTGGCGGCCGCTTGCTCCTTCGGTACTCGAGGAGAAGGTGGGCGAATGGTTCAAGGACGCCTATCCGAGTCCCTTCATGAACCTCAACCTATTCTACTTCGAGGACAAAAAGGACAAGGTACCATCGGTGGTGCACGCAGACGGCTCTGCCCGCGTTCAGACGGTCAATCGGAACACTAACCCGAAGTATCACCGGATGATCTCCGAGTTCGAGAAGATGACGGGTATTCCAATAGTGCTGAATACTTCCTACAATACGAGGGGGGAGCCGATTGTCTGCACCCCCGAGGAAGGTCTCAGGACCTTCGAGGTTACCGGGATGGATTGCCTCGCAATCGGCAATTTCATCGTGGAGCGAAGGAGCACTCAATAGCGAGGGCGCTTTCAGTGTAGGGTGGGCTTTCTAGCCTGCCAAGTTTAAGGCGGGCATTCAAGCCTGCCAGGGGCGGGACGGATGAAGAGGAGGCCGAATAAGAGCATCTTCACGATGGCCATTACTTTGGCCGTCATCACTCTCTTCATCTGGCACTTCGGCCGAAAATTCGAGCAGATGAAGCAGAAACCAGAACCGGATTCTGTGGTCCTCCCCTCATCGAAAGCGGAGGTTGATCGGAGTATCCCGGACAGCACCGTGCTCAATCCTGCATCGGCAAATAAACCCATCCTGGCCTGCTTTTGCGCTGAGTGGGGCAGCAGTTGCCCCCAAATGAAGGACCTGGTCGGGCAAATGCAATCCAGGTTTGGGGACGGACTCCAGACGAGCGTTATCGACCCTTCGAAGGAGCCGGAACTCGCCAAGCAATTCAGGATAGAGACCTTGCCGACGATCATCATATTCGACGCAAAGGGCAACCTGACATTGCGTCATGAGGGTGCGTTGGCTGAGGAGGAGCTGCTGACGGCTCTGAACCGGGTGTGCATCAAGTAGCCCCGTTCCTTCCACTGAGTCACGTTGGGGATTGTTGTGGGTTCCCCGGTCAGTAATTTCAGGGAGCCAGAATCCTAGATCACCTGAGCTTGAATTGGAAAGTATATTTGGCCTGGCAAGGCACAGGGTGCCCGGATTGAATTGCAGGATCGAATTTGAAGCGATACACCGCAGCGACAGCCTCCTTGATAAATTGCTCCTTAAAGGTGTCGCCCGTGGCGTGGAGCACCGCATGAGATATAACATCGCCATTCGCATCTACAACTAACTGCAATACAACCATTGCCTCTTTCCCAGCTAGCCGTGCCATCTCTGGATAGCTCGGCCCAACTTCCTTGATAAGCTCCGGCTCCTTGCTAACCTCCCATGGGCTGTAGATCCTCTCCTCTCCGTCGCCGGGCTCGACGTCCGGCGCATCGGGGATGCCCCAGATGAAGTCCTGGTCTTCGGGGATCTCCTCGATCTCAGGCTCAGGCTCGAGCTCCTGTATCTCCTCGGGCTCATCCGGAGTCGGATCGGGCACCGGGATAATCGTCTTGGGCTTCTCGACCTCTTTCTTCTTGACCTTCGGAGGCTCGATCTTCGGCTTCTCCCTGGGCGGAAGCCTCCTGATGACGACAGGTGGCTTCGGCGGCTTCTCGCGATATATAATCCCGGTCATCTCCGGAAACGTGAAATAGAAGAGCCAAAGATGGAATAACACCGCCGCAATTGCGGAAAGCAGCAATCGCTTCCGGTCGAGTTTATGGCGCTGGTCTAGAACTAATGCTGCGTTCATTTCTTCGAGGCCTCCGGCGGAGGAATAATGCATTTCTCAGCGGCGAATGTTTCGTCGGGGCCATCGAGCTCACCCGTCATCATGGAGAATAGCATACCGAGCAAGTATGCCCCCTCCTGCATCATGACGGCGATCCTGCTCACGCGAGTTGCGAAGTAGTTGTATGCGCCGGAGGCAGGGATCGCTACCGCAAGACCTGCGGCAGACATTATGAGCGCCTGCGAGATGCCCTCGCTGATATCCTGTGGATTTACGACCTTCTTCATGCCTATGACGTGAAATGCGAGAATGATGCCCCACACGGTCCCCAGGAAGCCTATCAGTGGAGCGATGTTCGATACGCTGGCAAGAGCTGGCAATCCCTTCTCGAGCCGTCCCATCTCCGCCTGGCCAGCCCGGTTCATTGCGCTCTCGATCTTGTTGATCTCCCCCGCACGGTACTTCTCCATGGCGGCTACGGACATGGTCGCGATGGGAGATTTGTCGAATTCCTTGCAGCAGTTCTCGATCTGATCTGCTTTTATTTCCACTCGACACGCGAGCGCCTCGAGCGATTTCAGTATCTTATTCGTCGCCTTCGCTTCTATAGAGAGGCTGACGAGGCGGTCGAAGAGATAGACGGCGCCTATGAACGAGGCGAAGAGGATCGGCCACATGAACGGGCCACCGAGCTTGAACATCTCCATTATCTGCCCGCCGGAGGCCGAGAATCCGACCGTGGACCAGGCCGACGGGATGGGCGTCGGAACGGGAGTTGGGGTCGCGGCTGCCGCCTTTTGAAATACGGAAGCTGCTGTCGAGACCGTCGCAATGGTCGATGCTGTGGCTGAGCTCACAGCGGTCGTAGAGACGGAGGCTCCGACCTTCGCGGCAGAGACCATCGAGCCTATGACTGCGATTTCAAGCATCGAACGCCTCACTGCGATCGACGGATTCATCTGAGACTATTCTGCCATCCAGAAGCCGTATTATCCTGTTGGCGTGCATGGCAATGTTCTCCTCGTGTGTCACGAGAATCAAAGTGTTTCCACCTCGGTATAAATCCTCAAAAACACGCATTATTTCGTTACCTGTCTTGCTGTCCAGGTTGCCCGTGGGTTCGTCTGCAAGTATCAAACTGGGGTGATTTACGAGCGCTCTTGCGAGGGCCACCCTCTGCCTCTCTCCACCCGACAGCTCCCCAGGCTTGTGCTTTACTCTCTTCTCCAGGCCCATCAATTGAAGCATTTCGAGAGCACGCTTCCTTCGGTTTCGCCTCGAACCACCTCTGTAAAGCATTGGCAGCTCGACGTTGCGAAGCGCAGATGTCCTTGCCAAAAGGTTGAAGGTCTGGAAAACGAACCCTATCTTCTCACCTCTTATCCTGGCCAACTCCCTATCGTTCATGTCACCGATGGGCACACTGTCCAAGCAGTAGCTGCCCGTCGTCAATCTGTCCAGACATCCGATGATATTCATCAGGGTGGTCTTACCCGAGCCCGAAGGGCCCATGATGGCAACATATTCATTGTCGCGAACCACCAGAGATACGTTATCTAGAACACGTAGCTCTCTCGTGCCCATAATATAGGACTTCCCCACATTGTCCAGTCTAATCAGCTCTCGATTCGGGGTCTCTGAGAGATTCGTCGCCAACTACTCGATGACCTCGAATTCCGTATGGGCGATGAGCTCGACACTCGCTATAATGTCAACGACTCTGATATGAAGTTTGTACTCACCTGGATCAATGATGTCCGGCCGTAGCGGGAGCGTGTACACCTGCATCTGACTTGACCCGCCCTCGAGCGGCGCAAGGAACTTATAGCTGAAGATGGTGTCGTTCGCGTCATCCCGAGGCGATATCGAGTACTGCACCATGTATTCGGGGACGCCCTTGGGCCCTATGGCAAGATTGTATATCTCATAGTAGATGCCGAGAGCCGCGCCCATACGATACACACCTGCGGGATTGGGCACGACTTCATAGCCGTGCTTCACGAACATAGATAGATCGTTAGCGGGTCGAAGGGTCGAGGTCAGCTCGATGCTCGATAGGCTCAGACGTCTCGGCTCGATTATTCTCACCTCGAACGTCTGTCTGATGTAGCCATATCGTTCGGATCCCTGGTCAACTGCTACAGCCTCAATCTCATAGACGCCAGGCTCCAGCAACGCGCCCGCGATGTACACGAAGAATTTGTCGCGTGCGGCTGTCTCCTCTTCATATCTCTCCGATGCGCTTCTCTTTCGGACCGTGCCCCCAACGAGACGACGCTCCGAATCGTAGAGCCGTGTCGATATGATGATGTCTGACTTGTAGAGCTGTTCTTCCTCATTGAGGTCGAACTGGAGGTGCGTATTAGGAATAACGAAGTCGAACTCGACCATATTTTCTCGTCCGGGAGAATCGAAAGTTAGCACTCCGACCGTTAGCGAGATCGTCGACTCCTCAGGTGTTATGGGCACTGCAGCTTTGAACGGGTCGTTGACGCCCTGTTCGACGTCGATTACTGACTCGTCATAGAGCGTGGTCCCATCGGCCTCGGTCTCCCACTCGCCGCCACCGGCCCTCGTGCTGCGTCTGTAGCTATAGTCGCCATTATTTCTCGTCTGCTCGCCGTCGAAGCTCTCGGTTGCATCGAAGCCATCAAGAGTTGAAGGACCGTCGCTGGTTGCCTGGTCAGCGCCGGATGCCTTGTATTTCTCTTCAGGGGAATTCGATGTGTCTTTGATGGAGCCGGCGAGGGTGTAATCGCCAGTCATATGGACATCGACGAATAGGAAGTTTATGTCTGTCCCGACATAGGGAATGTAATGGTAGTACCATTTCTCGAAGGGTTTGGAGTACCAGCCGCCCATGGTGGCGACGTCGCCCATTGGATGCGACTCGAGTTCGTCCGGCGGGCCGTACTTGATTAGAACCATCCCTCTGTCGGTCTTCCAGCCAGGTTTCTCTCCCCATTTGAACTTTTTTTCGGCGTAGCGAAGGCGCTTGTAGTGCTCCAGTTTGTACTCGTTCACGGGGGTATCGGGTGTGGGGTCCCGCTTCTCCCAGAACTTATCCAGCCATTCCTGCCGCTCCCCGGGTGAGAGCTCTACGAACTCATTCAGTTCTTCATCAGTAGCAACATAGCGTATCTCGTCGAAAGTGTCCTTGCCGGGTTCATCGAGACTATCGTAGGCAAGATAGACCATACCTCCGCAACCAATACTCAGCAGCAATGCGAGGATTATGGGGCAGAGATTCCAAGTAATACGCGCCATGACAGTTGCTCCCTCCAACCACGGCAAAAAGCAGATGCTATTAGCCGCGGCCAATTCACCTGATCAAAATATCTCGATTTGGTCCGGGGCTACGCCCTCAGGGCCTCTTGATGTAAACTCACTATCAATAAATCAACAAAGAAGAAAGGGGAGGGCCTCCACGGCCCTCCCCCATGCTGTTCAATCGAATAGCTGTCTATTGTTATGCTTTTATCTTCTTGTACTTGACGTTCTTGATCTTCTTCGTCAGGACCGCCCCGTACTCGTCCAATTCGAGCTTCTTGGCCGGTCCCTTGAGATGGAGATCGAACTCCTCGACCGGCTTCTCGCCAGTCAGAAGAATCGGGACCGCATACTTGTTGCCGGACTTGTCGTAAACCCAGACCGGGATGCGCGTTCTGAACTGAGCATCTACATGCTTGATCTTGACCTTGGCGGTATTGCCCGAGATCTTGTATCCAAACTCGTAGCTTGGAATACCAGTCCCGTATATCCACTGGTCGAAAAACCACTGCATGTTGTCCTTCCCGAACAACGCTAGCATGTTGTCCTTGCCCAATGTCTGCTCGAGAACTTCCTGAACATCACAAGTTGTGGGGTTCTTCCAGCTCATTGAGGTCAGAAGGTTGCGGCAGAATTTTTGGAATGCATTGTCGCCAACCATCTTCCTGATCATATGAACGAACCAGGGCCCCTTGTTGTAGATCATCGGGACGTAAGCATCACCCAGCCGTCGCCCGCCGAGTGATATGGAACCTTCCGGGTCATCCTTTATAGCACTGAATCGCCATTCATCAAGACATTGCTTGTATCGTTCGGGGCCCCTGGAGGCCTCTACGTACATTGCGCTCTGGTGCTCGGTGAATGCCTCGGATATCCACTGGTCACGAGGTTGATACCACCCGATCACATGGCCCCAATACTGGTGACCGGCTTCGTGGTCCCAAAACCTCGGGCCCCAATCAGCGAGATACCTGAAGAAGAAATCGTATTGCGCTCTCTCCCCTTCTGCAATGAAAGAAGTACCGTCAAGTGTCAGCATTGATGGAAAGCCCTGGCCATAGAAGCTGAATAGAGGCATCATCACTGGCGAGATCTTTGAATAAGGGAATGGCACATAGAGAGCCTGAAGCCAGTCAAAGATGCTCTCGAACTCAGTGATCACCGCATCTGGGTCCTTAACGGTGAAGTTGATTACTTGGTACCTGTTGGTTTCTGTACGCCAATCATTACTACCGCTACCGGTACTGCTTGCCCTTTCATTGAAACCTACCCAATCGCTTGGGTTGGGATAATATTTCATTGATGGGCGATAATAGAACATGAATTTAAATGTGGAGCCATCAGGCCTCTTGAATTCTCTCTCTAACACGCTGTAATCACCGAGAATGACCGCAGCTAGCTTGATACATTCCTCGCTGCTCCAATGTGTATATGTGTAGTTTTCATCGGACCAGGAATCCTTGATTGCACCGACAGACAGCCCCTTATATGGCTTGGGCACACCGAGGACAACATCCATGGTCGCACACGCCAGATAGCCATAGTTGGGATACCAGGTGCTATTCCCAGACGTGAACGAATCACTGGTGCGCATTCGCGAGCAGATATAGCCCTCGTATTCGGTTGTGAAACTGATCCGCTGGCCAATATGAAGAGGTGGAAATATGAGGTCGAGAGTTTTTATGCGGAGAATATCCAATCCCCGATCATCAACGACCTTTGAGATCTTCATTGGAGTAGGTGGCTTTGTCCGAATACCCGAGAGATCGAATGGGACAACTTGTTCTCCAGTTGTCAGGGCCTCGACTTCAGCGGTTGCCCGGAATTTGGCGACCATCGCGGCCTGGCCCAATGCGACTGTGCTGAATGGGCCTGCCATCGTGTAAACCTGCTGGTCCTCGCCGGTTATCTTGACGTCCACCTTCCTGTCCAGCATGTTCACTAGGTCAACAGGCTCGTACTCCGCCTCATGCCTCGTCATCTCTTCTCTCTGAGAGGGTTTGTTGTACGAGTTCCAGGTGCCGCCAACTTGCGCTCCACCAGCCATCAACCTGATGTCTCTATTCTCGTAGAAATTAATCTCCTCCTGCGAACCAGGGGACGGTGGAAAGTCATAATAGCCGAGATTGAAATACTTGGGGCTATACGAGTAGATTGTGCAGAGCTCGTCATAATCCGGCAGATAATAGAGCGCCATGCTCTTTTTCTCGCCCTCTGGCTGCCCCTTATACGGCAGCTTGG
>JAFGIT010000047.1 GCA_016929465.1 Candidatus Coatesiibacteriota bacterium
CACTTCCGGTCGAACCGGAGCCGAGGACCGAATGACCTCCGCCCAATCGGACCCGCAGTCCGTTCGCCGCGTCCAGAATGGCTTTGATGGAGTCCCCCGAGCTGCGCAGATACACGCCGTCGAGGACGGCGCCACGCTCATCGATCGCCGCCATCTTCACCGTGGTCGAGCCGGCGTCGATACCGATATATATGTTCTTATCCCTCTGACCTGCCATTTTCGGTTTCAAGCCCTGAATCTATGAGCGCGCATCAAAGCGTCCATATTAGTGTGATGAGAGCACAAACCAATGTTATCACAACCGAGATGGCAATCGTCTTCCGCATGACACTGCCCTCCATCCCAATCCTATCAATGCTAGCCGCGGAATTCTGGAGCTTCGCCGGACACATGACGGTCGCAAGACCAGCTCCGACAGCGCTCGCGGCACCTAAAATCACTCCGCTGAGCCCGATCTTCTCGCCCACCGCCAGGTGTAGGTTCGTGAGCATCGCCACGGCCGATGTCTCGGAGCCGCTGATGAATCCCCCGATTAGGCCCAGAAGCGGGGAAGTGAACGAATAAAACCGACCGAACGCCGATGCACAGAAATCTGCCAGCACGGCAATCATGCTATGCGATTCCGCAGCCAGCTGCCAGTTAGCGCCCTTGCCGGAGTGATTGTAGATATAAGCGATAGCGAAGTAAATCGCTGCAGCTAAGGCCGGTCTCGGTGCTCTCTTCATCCATTTGCTCAGGGTCATCCTGAGCTGCGCTCGAGTCGGCCTCAATATAGGGAACGAAAGCAGCGTGCTGACGAGTATCCAGAAATACGCCTGCCAGAAGGGACGTAGATACTCCGGGCTTCCCGGAATGATCGTGATCGGTAGGGAGAGCCTCTCAAAGAATCGCTCAAAGAATGGCAGGCAAGGTGTGTTCGCGAGCGCGCTTGCGACCATCAATATCAACCAGGGAGACACGGCCGCAACGAGTGGCATATTTCGGGACGCAGATCGGCCGCGGTCAGCCTGGACGCTGGATTCATAGACCTTTCCGCCCTTCGCTTTTACGTAGATCAGCATTGCGCATATAATCCCACCGCCAGCGACAATTCCGGTGAGAATAGTCATGCCCAATCGACAGCACACCATCGCGGCTGCGCCAGCAACGACGCCCGTTATCACCGCCGGGAGAAGACCGCGTCTCATCATCCTGAAACCGCCCACCAAATAGAGCATCGCCAGGGCCACACAGACCGTGAGGATGGGCGCGAAATTCGCGAAGATGGCCCCGGCCGCGTCGATGTTTATCCCGGTCATGTGAGCGAAGACGACGAGCGGTATCGCGAGTATCGCATACGAGCAAAGGGCGTCGAATCCAAGCGTTGGGAGCGCAATAGCCACGAAGGGCGTGAATCCCAGTGATAGCATGATTGGGGGCAATATGGAGAACGGCAGCAGCCCCACAGAGGTCAGAAGCGTCCCGAAACCGATGTTGATGATTATGATCTGGGCGGCCCTCTCATCTCTTGCGACGCCCTTGATGAGGGCAGAGATGCGGTCGATTGCACCGACCTCCTGCATATAGGTCATCTGCAGTATGGAGAACATGACGACGAGACTAATCGGCAGTGAGGCGGTGAGGCCGGACAGGCTGGCCAGTGCTATGACTCTGGCTGGTGTCTCGAAGAAGATCGCCGCTATCCCGGCGGCAAGAAACCAACCGACAATCCCCGCCCTATCTGCTGCCATGTGCCTGAACACAAGCAGCAGCAATACGACAATCAGCGGCAGAGTAGCGATCAACGCCATCACTCTGCCGCCCTTTTCCAAGCTTTCGATGCCCCAGATGATGGATGGCCGATCATCGTTACCAAACCGGCAGAGAGAATTCTAAATTCGAGGCCAGAATGTCCCTCAGATCGCGTAGCCGTTCTTCGTGTCCTTTGGCCTGAACAGGCTCTCCACCCACACTACAATTGGCAGAACGATCATCGAGATGATCATGCCGGCGGAGGCGATCTGCGGAACCATAGCCGCTGAGTCTGTCAGCGCATACCAGATCAGGGTAGTCCCGAGACCAACGAACGAACTGACTATCGCGCTGAGCTTGGTCGCTTTCTTCCATAGTAGGCCATATACAAAGGGCGCCAGGAATACCGCCGCCACCGCACCCCATGATATCGAGAGCATCGTGACGATTATCGCGGGTTTCTTGAGCGCGATTATCACGGAGAGAAATATCACGACGAGACATATCGCGCGCATCGGGAGAACGAGCTTCTTCTCGTGGTCGCCTTTGCCGAAGAATCCCTGGTACAAATCCTTCACGATGGAAGAGCTCGACACGAGGACCAACGCCGCAAGGGTGGACATTGATGCGGCGAATACAAGCAGGAGGATAATCACCCCCAGGACTTCTGGAACGAATTGCTTAATCATCACGGGCATGAGCTTATCGACAGCAGCCTTTCCGCCTTTGAATAGTGTGGGATGACTCTCCGCTGAGATGAAGACCCTCGTTAGTGCCCCCGAATAGTATGCCCCGAATGTGATAATCAAGGCGAAGAGCGTGGCGACGATTGTGCCAATCTTGACCGACTTCTCGTCCTTGATGCCATAGAATTTCTGCACCAACTGCGGCATGGCGAA
The DNA here is from genome assembly GCA_016929465.1 of Candidatus Coatesiibacteriota bacterium. GTDB lineage: Bacteria > B130-G9 > B130-G9 > B130-G9 > B130-G9 > JAFGIT01. Next base: position 2,631 of record JAFGIT010000047.1, read on the forward strand.
CGGTGCAACGGATGTCAGGAAGACCAGCGCCATGATCGGGCGCCATCCAGCCGGTCCCCAGATCGACGTCAGTTCGGGATTGATTGAATTCAGCCTCTCGAGGATGTTGGATACTCCACCAGCCTTCGCGGTGAACATCCCAATCATTATGAGGATACCCGCGATCATGATCATCCCCTGGAATATATCAACGACCGTAATGGCCTTATAGCCGCCCATGATCAGGTATATCGCAGTCAGTATCGCCATGGCGAAGAGGATGTAGCTGTACGAGACATTGAAGTTGATCTCGAACAGGTAGCTCAAGCCCATGTACACCGAGGCGGAGTATGGAATGAGAAACACGAATATGCATATTGCCGAGTAGGCCTTCAGAAACCTCGACTGATAGCGGGCCTCTAAGTACTCGGGCATAGTATGCACGCCCATCTGCTGGGTCGCCCGCATGATTCTCCCGCCCAGTAATTTCCACACCAGGAAGGTGCCGACGATAGTGTTCCCCAGCGCCACCCACAGCGAAGCCATTCCGAATCCCCATCCAATCTTGCCGGCAAAGCCTATGATCAACACGGCGCTGAAGTATGCAGTACCATAGGTAAATGCGGTCAGCCAGGGACCAACGGTCCTGTTGGCGAGGAAGAAATCGCCGAAGGTCTTGGTCCTCTTCATCGACTTGTAGCCGATGAAAAGTATCACTATGACGTAGATTGCAAGAACGATGATTCTGTACATCTCTTCAGTGTCCTTTCCATCAAATACGAACAAAAAGAAATCCGTCGACCAACGAGCGTGAGCTGATTTATGGTGCACGAAAAAGGTAAGATAGCAAAGAAGTCCGACATAGCCAAGTAAAGCGTTGCCAGGGATTTGGCCCAGCACTATCCATCTATATGGGAGTCAAAATCTTAACGCTGGCTCCTGCAGAGATTGGGTCCTTTCATTAAGGTGTTCTCCCCCGGACGAGGGGCAGTCAATCACTCTCGAAATCGCCGAAGGGAGTAAAAATGGCGGGGGCGGGAGTTCCACCGAGAGGCTTCCTTCCCGCCCCAAAAACCACAAACCAAAAGGAGGGTAACACGCCGCATGGATCTCCGGGGCTGGAAACCCACACGGTCTATGAGGCTATCTATATCTAAAACAACCACCATGCCTCCAAGGTTTCTTGATGAGGTAGTGATATTCGAAAGAACAGATCGCGACGACGTACACTCATTTGTGTCGGTCAGCTCTGCCGTTCCCAGTTGTCCAGGGCTCTTATATATCTTGTACTGAAAGCCCTTTGACTAAAAGACCGCCTCTGCTATTATCACAATGGAATCACCCCCTGGAAGTTCCATGATTGTCTCTCCGGAGACAGCCAATACATTTTTAGGAGTGATATAAGTGACGCCATGAAGGATGAAGACAATTTCGAATCTCGGACCAAAAATGGTCAACGGCCCACAGAGGAATCATCTCAATCAATCAATTCAATAACCGGGATGTCAGACGAACAGGCCAGAGGGTGGGCGATGCTCTGCCACCTGGGCGCGTTCGCGGGAGTGGTTTTTCCATTCGGTAATATCATCTTGCCATTAGTTTTCTGGATCATACGAAAGGACGAATCGGCATTCGTAGATGACCAGGGGAAGGAATCCCTGAATTTCCAAATTTCGCTTTCAATTTACTTCATCATCGCCGGGCTGCTCGGTCTCATATTGATCGGGTTTTTCATGTTGCCCATTATTGGTGTTTTCGGAGTGATTTGTGTCATAATTGCCGCTATGAAGGCAAACAAGGGCGAGAAATACCGCTATCCCCTCTGCATAAGGTTCATTAAGTAGAGCGAGCGGCCGGGGCTCGCCCCGGGCCATGGAGGTCATAGCCTCGCTCTTCTCATCAGGGACAGCTGCATCCCGGAAAACTCGAGTGTGCATGAAACCCATTGAATTAGTGGACGATTTGGGGGTGGCAATCGTATCGGCCTGGGGTATATACTCACACTGAGGCGCAGGTTGGATGAGGTGCGCCACCATATCAGAACCATTCCAAAGAGGCGGAGAGGATAGATGATGGCCAGGGTCTTCAAATTAGTCGCCATTCTATGCGCTTTGATGCTTACAGCATCCTGCTCAATTACTATCACCTGTGGCGATTCAGACCACGACGACGATGAACAGGTGTGCAAGGGACGTCCCTGCAAGAAGGAGCAGCCATGCGACGAGAAGAGCGGGCCCCAGGCTGGGAAGAAGCCTGGACAGAAGGGGCTCTACGACCCGAAAACCGGGGCATTTCTAGATTTCGACCTCAAGGAGCTGGAGAAGCGCGCGAGGGAGGCCTACGAGGCTGGCGAGTACGAAAAGGCCGCTCGCCTTTATTTGAATTTACTCAGACGGAATATCACCGATGGCGGCAACATCTACAATCTCGCTTGCTGCTATGGGCTTCTTGGCAAGCCAAAACTCGCCGCGAATTTCCTCGAGCGCGCATATAAGGCGGGATTCAACGATGTCGAGTGGATAAAGTTCGATCCCGACTTCGAAAAGGTCAGGGACAGCGAGGAGTTCCAATCGACGATCGCCTGTTTAGAAGGGCAGGCGAAGAGGAAATCGGAGGGCGCTGGCAAACCGATATATATAAGCGCCGAGGCGGAGTTCCGGTGCCGCGTGATGCTCCCCGACGGCTTTGACCCGAATAAGACGTACCCACTTCTCGTGGGGCTGCATGGCTACGGGAGTGATCCCGAGAATTTTGCCGGGCTCTGGAAGCGCTTCGACAACCCGCAGTTCATCTATGCGGTTCCCCAGGCTCCCTATCCCTATCTGCGGGGAAATGAGCAGGGCTACAGCTGGAGCGCCCCGCTTCCGGATGACGATCCGGCAGGCGAGCGGTCGAAGCTCGAATCCGAGGAATACGTCGCCAAGCTCGTCAAGCATCTGAAGAAAGAATACAAAGTCGGCGATACTTACCTGCTGGGCTTCTCGCAGGGGTGTGGGATGACCTATACAACGGGGATCAAGTACCATGAGCTCTTCAAGGGCCTGATATGCTTCGGGGGATGGTTCTCCAAGGATTGGCTCGTCGATAAGGCGGGCATCGACCTGAAGGAGATGAACGACCTGCGCGTCTTCATCGCTCACGGCAGCAAGGATACGCTGGTGAAGATCGAGGAAGGTGAGAAGGCCAAGGATATACTCAAGGAGTACGGCTACAACGTCACCTTCTACGTGTTCGATGGCGCGCACGCCGTCCCTGAGCAAGCATTGCGAGAGGCGCAGAGCTGGATGGGTCTGAATTAGGAGCAGGAACATATTCGCCGTCGGCGATTTTGGATAGCTTGAATTAACGGATAAGGCGACAATATAAGAGGGTGCTATGGATTACCGATATGACTCGCCTTGTGGGATTTACTGCGGTGCCTGCGGGATCCTGAAAGATCTCCGGGCGGGGCGACATGAAGAGCGTGCAAGGCAAATGAATATGCCACCAGAGGAGCTGAAGTGCGCGGGATGCAAGACGGATACGATAGCTGACTTCTGCGTAGGCTGCAAATTCCGAGACTGCACGAAGGAGAAGGGGATCGAGTTCTGCTTCGATTGCGATGAGTTCCCCTGCGCTGAGCTCGTCGCCTTCAGGAATGACAAATGGCCACACCACTCGACCGTTCTGAATAATCTCGATACAATAAAGGAAGAGGGGGTCGCGGAGTGGCTCGTGAGGCAGAAGAAGCGATGGAGCTGCCCCGAGTGCGGCGAGTCATTCACCTGGTATGAGAGCCAATGCGAAGCATGCGGCGCGACGCTATATGACTGCCGCAAAGAGGATGAGGACCTGAAGAGAGAGAGATAGCAATGAACAACGGCAGATACGACTCCTATTGCGGTATTTACTGCGGCGCTTGTGAGATCGTGCACGAGGAAAGGAACGGTCGCCTGAGTTCCTATGCTGAGACGGCCGGTGTCTCGCCGGACGAAATGTCATGCCATGGCTGCAAGAGCGATACGATTACGAAGTGTTGCAAAGAATGCGAAGTTAGAGCCTGCGCCATTTCGAAGGGATTCGCGACATGTGCTGAATGCGAGGAGGTTCCTTGCGAGCTCTTCGCCCCATTCAAGGTCGGAGGTTTTTACCCTCTCTACGTGCTGATGATGAACAACCTCGAGAACATCAAACACGCTGGAATCGAGGAATGGCGAGAATCGCGACGAAAGCGATGGAAGTGTGAGGAGTGCGGAACGCCATCTTGGTGGTATCAGAAGGTTTGTGACAATTGCGGGGCGATGCTCGTCGATTGCGAGGCGGAGGCCGACAAGATAGAGCGCCGCAATGAGAGTTGAGATATCGCTTGCAGACTGAAGATTTGAGCACTGCTCAGCGCGAGACGACCGTCCTCTTCATCTGGGAGCCGCCTGACAGGCTTCGCGAATACCTCGAGAACGGGCTCGAAGGCCTGCCAGGCATTAAGCTGGTCTATCCGCCCGATGTCGAGGAAGAGACACTGACTCGGCTCGCGCCGGATGCCGATATAATCATCGGCTGGAGACCCACGAAGGGCATTTTGGATGCAGCAGAGCGACTGAAGCTCTTCATCAATCCAGGGGCAGGGGTGCAGCATCTGATCGATCTCTTCCGGGAGCAGGCCGAAAGGCGGGACATCACCCTCGTGAACGGACACGGCAACTCCTACTTCACGGCACAGCATGCGGTCGCAATGCTACTCGCCCTGACCAACAAGGTTATCCCACATCACAACTGGATGGTTCAGGGCCAATGGCGAAAAGGTGACAAGGACGCGGTGACGATTCCCATGCGAGATAGAAGCGTGGGACTCCTGGGCTATGGCGCGGTCAACTCGAAGGTGCATCGCTTCCTCTCCGGCTTCGAAGTCGAATTCCATGCCCTTAGAAGCGACTGGTCGAAGCTGGCCGAAGCGCCGCCAACTCATCTCGTTCAATATACTCCGGATCAGCTCGACGATTTCCTGAAAGCGATCGACATCCTCATCGTCGCGCTACCAATGACTCCAAAGACCGACGGTTTGATCGGTGCCCGAGAGTTCGAGCTGCTCGGCCCTGACGGGCTATTTTTGAACTTCGGCCGAGGAGGGGTGGTTGATGAGAAAAGCCTATATAATGCCCTGAAGGAGAAGGTAATCGCGGGCGCGGCGCTCGACGTCTGGTATAACTACACGCCCGTTGCCGACGAGGGCGGCAGGACCGCCCCGTACAACTACCCTTTCCACGAGCTCGACAACGTGGTCCTCTCACCCCACCGGGCCGCGTCGCCGTTCCGCGACCTGAAGCGCTGGGATGAGGTCATCGAGAACATCACCCGCTTCGCAAATGGCAGGACTGACTTTTTGAATGTGGTGGATATCGAGGCGGGATACTGAACCGAAGCTGAATATCAGATCCGATTAGGACAGCACGATTGAGCATGGAGCTCTTGCGATCATTCCCGATTGCGATATATGCTGATGTGCAGAGTCGTGAGATAATGGTCAAAAGGCCCCATGAGCAGGACGGAGAGATGCCAAAGAACGAAGACATGCGAAGCTGCTTCCTCGCGATGCAGTTCTCTCGAACGTCAAGAGAAATCAGAATTGCGGTTGAGAAAGGTGCAAGATCCGCTCATTTCGAGGTCATCTCTCTCGAAGATGCATCTTCATCAATGAGCCTGACTATTGAGCAGACTGTCCTATCGGCTATTGCGGCGGCAGACTGCGTAATTGGCGATGTCTCTAAGCTGAATCCCAACGTATTTTTTGAGATGGGGATTGCTCGAGCCATGGGGAAACATGTTCTGCTAATTGCAGCTGACAGTGCAACCGGCGCAAGTGACTTAGAGATGGCCCAGGTAGAGCCGTTGAGGTATTCCGAAAGTAGAGATGGTCTCCTGAGGTTAACCAAAGATATAGAGCACTCCCTCAAAGAAATTCGACAATTCCCGCAATCTCAACAGACCATATCGCGATCTCAGGCCTCAATTCCCTTCTATATCGATTGGGATAGCCTAAGCGAGAGAGATGCCGAAAATCTCTGCAGAGAGCTTTTGTCCCAGATGGGCTTTAAGCGGCTCGAATGGGAGAAGGTATCTCCGGAAATTGACCTCGTTGCGGAGCTTAACAGAAAGGATCCTGACGGATTTGAATATCGAGAGCTATGGCTCATATCGATGGGGCTTAATGCGCCCCCAGATATGTTAATTGAGATGCTCTCCCATAAACCGGAATATTTGCTGGATCGCATTCTTCGATATTCAGATCGTTTAGAGCGAAGCATCTCTCGATACGGGGAATCATCTATAACCTTGCTCCTTATTCTATCTCGGTCGGGACGCCATTCCGAGGAATTGGAGATGCTACGAAGGCGAATGGAGATGCGCCGATCACGTTTTGAGAATCGCGGTCTGAATTTGCGCTTACGGATTTGGGATCAAGATTACATGACATCACTTGTTCATAGATTCCCAGGTATCGCATACAAGTATTTTTCAGATGAGGGTCGCATTCGCTCAAAGACAAGAAAGAGCTATGAGGAGCTGTATGGTGAGAATGTCGAATTGACAGCAAGGCAAGCATCCTTGATCAAAGAGCTAGAGGATGAGAAAAACAAGCGAGTGCGGGCTGAACGTGATGCGATATGGAAGGATATCTCATTTTCTGCTGCCCACAAGATAGGCAATCCGATATTCGCGATTGAGACCGACCTGGATCCTCTGGCAAAAAGGATCAATGAGGACAGAAAGGCCGACGCAATAACAGTCCTGAAAAATATCCGGTCCGCTGTCGAGAAGGCGAAAGGATTCGTTGATCAGTTCAAGTCTCTTGCTAAAGCGCAGGAGATCAAGCTAATCCCCATGTTACTCAAGCCCATTCTGCAGGATGCCTGTAAGTTTGCAGAAGACAAGAAGGTGAATTGCTCTATCGTTTGTCCGGATGATCTGAGTATTCAGGGAGATCCAGAAAAATTGGCCGAGTGCTTTGATGAATTGGCCGCAAATGCGACTCATTGGCTGAAGAAGAGACGGAAGAAGGAGATTTCGCTCGTGGCCATATCCCCTGCGCCTGAGCCTCTGCCCGATTTTTTGGACTCGTCACAGAAATATGTTTTAATACACGTCGAAGACAATGGTCCCGGAGTGCAACGAGAGAACAAGAATCGCATATTCGACGCCTTTTTTACGACTCGGGAGCATGGGACTGGGCTGGGACTAGCGCTCGTTCGTCGAATCATCGATGGGCACAAGGGGGGAATTATGGAGGTTGGGGTACCAGGAAAGGGAGCGGACTTTGAGATATTTGTTCCTCTGAGTTCCGACAGCTCCCCGAAGGCAATGGAAAGACGCCCACAGAAGCGTTTGAGTGAGGGATAGAGATATGCCTGGGAGTGAAAGACCTGTAGTTCTGCTGATAGATGATGAGAAAGAGAATCTGGATTCGCTGAAGCGAGCGCTCGGGGATGAGAATCCCGCTTGGGAAATACTCACCGCCCAAAGTGAGAAAGAAGCGGAGGAAACGCTAAAGCGCCAGATCAGCGAAAAGAAGCCTGTCGAAGTTGTTCTCACTGACCTGGTTATGGATACCGAAGCAAGCGGAATGAATATTCTGCAAAAGGCGAGACAGCTGGACCCCCTAATCATGGCGATTCTGTTCACGGCAAAGGAAAAGAGCCTCGATCGATATGCCGCTTTTGATTGCGGCGCCTTTGATGTCGTTGAGAAGAACATCAGAGGAACAGCAGCGGCGCGTGAGATCAACATCAAGACTCGAGCAGCTTTACGATATCGAGAATGGTCTCAGTGGATAAACTTCATGCGGAGGTATTTCGACCCCAAGGTCTTCAATGTCATTCAGCGCGATCCATCCTTGCTCGATATATCAGGGAAGACGATTTCGATTGTCTTCTGGGATATCAGTGGATTCTCGAAGCTCTGTGAGTCCCTGAAAGCATATCCCAATTTGATATCTGGATTTCTCCAGGAGTTCTGTGAAGTAGGCGCGAAGACCATCTTCGAACATGGTGGCGTCCTGGATAAGTTCATTGGCGATGAGATAATGGCCCTCTTTGGAGTTCTCAATCACAAAGACGATGGGGGCAAATTAGACGCAATTGCGGCAGCAAAAACCGCACAAACGATGCGTGGGAGATTCGCGGAGCTGCTCCCCAAATGGATCGACAGATGGAGTCTATATGTGCCAGAGAAGATAGAGATTGGATTGAAGTGCGGCATTCACACCGGCGAGGTTCTCGTGGGCAATGTGGGTACCGACTTTAGAGACCAATTCACCGCTCTGGGACCCCCAGTCAATTTCGCAAGCAGACTAACCGACAGGGCCAAACCAGGTCAGATACTCGTATCGCAATCGACAGAGAAGCGCATAGCGAAGAATATAAAATCGGCGCCAGCTGGGGAGATCTCTGATGTCAAGAACATACCTGGCACATTCCTGCTATTCGAGGTCGTCTCTTAAGCGGCCATCTCACTCCGTCTCGTATTATTATGCTACTGAACCGTCAATCTTAGGCGACCTAAGGCGCTGGGATGAGGTCATAGAGAACATCACCCGCTTCGCGAATGGCAGGACTGACTTTTTGAATGTGGTGGACCTAAAGGCGGGGTATTAGAATAAGGGGCTAATTGACTCAGCCCAAAAAGGGGAACCAAAATGAACGAAATGCCAGAGATTCACGATATCGCTCTACCGGAGGCTATAGTCGGCCAGTGGCAAAAGCTGGTCGATCTCATCGCGAGGGTCATGAAAGTGCCGGCAGCCTTCGTCATGAGGGCTCAGCGGCCGGAGCTGGAAGTGTACAGGGCAAGCGAGAATCCAGAGAATCCAATCCCAGAGGGGACGCGGATGGATCTGGCTGGCCTTTACTGCGAGCGAGTGATGGATACCAAGGAGAGGCTCTTTGTCCCGAACGCGCTCGAGGATGAGGAGTGGAGGGATAAGCCAGGTGCAAAGGCGGGGCTTATCTCATATCTCGGCTTCCCTCTCGAATGGCCCAATGGCGAAGTATTCGGGACGATATGCACTCTCGATACGAAGGAAAGGGCACAGTCCAATACCTCCGAGGACTTATTGAGCCAATTCAGGCAGCTCGCAGAGGCACATCTCGCACTCGCCTATCAGAATAAAGCACTCGACATCGAGAAAGTCAGGCTCGAGAAGGCCCTCAATGAGATCAAGACGCTGCGCGGGCTCGTGCCGATCTGCGCCTGCTGTAAGAAGGTGCGAGATGACACCGGCTTCTGGCAATCCGTGGAGGTCTATGTGGGTGACCGGACCGAAGCCGATTTCACCCACGGCGTCTGTCCCGAGTGCGAGAAGAAGCTTTATCCCCCCGAGCCGGGGGACGAGGACTACGAGGACGACTAACTCTGAAACCAATCACAAAGGGAGACACAAATAAAGATGGCTATGCTGCCCACGCTTCGCACCGAGAGGCTTGTTCTAAGGCCATTTGAGCTGACCGACGCGCTCGAGGTCCAGCGACTCGCCGGAGACCGACAAGTCGCAGCAACAACAGTCAACATTCCCCACCCATACAAGGATGGAATTGCGGAGGCCTGGATAGAGCGCCACGCGGAGGCTCTCGACAAGGGCGAAGCCGTGCACCTCGCTATTTGTCTGCGGGATGACGGGCGACTCGTTGGCGCAATCGCCCTCTTTCTGAGACTGGAACACAACCGCGCAGAGATAGGGTATTGGGTGGGCAAGCCCTATTGGGGAAATGGATATTGCACTGAAGCAGCGGGGGAGATTATCCGCTACGGCTTCGAGGAGCTCGAGCTGAGCCGAATCTTCGCGGAATACATGGCCGGCAACGTGGCCTCTGGCCGCGTCCTGGAGAAGATCGGTATGAAATACGAGGGCCGTATGAGGCAGCACATGATCAAGTGGGACCTCCCTCAGGATATGATCGTTTATGGCATCCTGAAGGAGGATTTCGCCGAAATGCAGAGGGCTGCGGAGCAGAGGCATTAGGTGGTTTATTGACTGAAATAACGAGAACCCGACCTCTTTCCTATTCACTCTTCTCCCCCGGCTACGAGGGCGTCTATACTGGCCGGAAGACGGGCGAGACTCCAGCGGACGGTTTGGGACCCTGCATCTTCGAGGGGGATGGGGACGGGAACGAGATCATGCGGTGGTCTCTCTGGAGTTGGACTGGCACGCTCGATGAGAGGGACTGGGATGACGACATCAAGCACATCAACCTGATGAAGAAGGCTTCGGGCCGCTGAGCGACGAAGTGCGCAAGATAAGGGCACATATCGCGAGCCCCAAGGAGGAAAGTGGCTCGCGGCTTGTCTGTGGAAAAACCTGATGCAGATTCCTGCCGGCCCTGGTAGATTTCTGCACAAAGAGCTGATCGAGCTGTCGGAGAAGGCGGGAATCGGTCTGCGCACTTGGATTGATTAGGGATTAGCTGGCGGTTGGCAGTCAACGGAAATCCAACCAGAATTTGGAGGAAATATGGCTAAGATAAAAGTGGAAAGCAGCGTAGCGCTCTACCCGATGCCGGTACTCATTGTCGGTACTCATGTCGAAGGCAAACCGAACTTCATGACTGTCGGTTGGGCAACTCGGATGAATCCCAAGCCGCCGATTTTGGGTATCGCGGTCGTGAAGACCCATCAAACCGCCCAGGGCATAATCGAGAACGAGGCATTCAGCATCAACATCCCGAATGCCGAACTGCTGAAGGAGGCCGATTGCTGCGGCATCTTCTCCGGTCGCGAGATGGATAAAGCAGCGTTCTTCGATGTCTTTTATGGATCGGAGCTGCAGGCCGCGCCGATGATAGCTCAATGCCCTATCTGCCATGCGTGCAAGCTGGTCGATACGATAGAGTTGGACCCGGTTCATTTCTTTCTCGGCGAGATAGTCGAGACCTACACCGAGAAAAAATATCTGACCTTCGGCAAGCCCGATCTCACCAAGACGAATCCATTCGTGCTGACCTTGCCGGACGGCAATTATCGGTCAGTCGGAGATGTGATCGGTAAAGCCTGGGAGATCGGGGCAAAGCACAAACCTTAGGATTATTGATTAGAGGAGAAATCCACAAAGTGACTGTGGTCGATGTCAATAGATTAGTTTGGATTTACCCATGG
>JAFGIT010000048.1 GCA_016929465.1 Candidatus Coatesiibacteriota bacterium
CGACCTATCTCCGGTAAATGAGGCCTGCCCATTCGAGCGATATAGAATCCCGGAGACGCCTGCCGGAGAATGGCCCGATTGAAGCGAGAGCACGAGATCCCTGAGAGTGTATTCATATTCGCCCTTCATGACAAAATCGACATAGTCGTGGCATTCCAAAAATTCCGGCTCGAACATCACAGTGTGAATTCCGCAGAAGATGATCTTCGCCTCTGGACAGTCAATGCGCACTTTTTTGGCACAAGCCAGATCGACATCTATCGATATTGTAGAGACCTCGAGAACGACCACATCCGGATGGAACTCGCGCATTCGACGGTGGAATTCATCTACCGTCATCTTCTCAGCGACGCCGTCGATTAGAAGGACATCGACATTGTCCAATCGCTCGAGGACCGCGGCGGAATAAGCGAGGAAGAACGGGAAGGGCATGTATTTGCTGCTGTTCGGCTGGAAATGAGGCCATCTGGAGCCTGCCCGAACACCGTAGAAGCCCTCCTTGTACCAGGGCGAGTTCCCGAGAAAAACCCTCAATTCCCTTCTCCCATCAGACTCTCAGGTGATTCCGCTCGATGTATATCCGTGTATCAGTTTGCCTTTGAGCCAGAAGGCCGCCTTCCATCCGCGCCCGATTGTGTCGCGGCCGCTCCAATTCCAACATCATGTGGTGCAGCAGTCGCAGGATTCCTTTGCCTGCTTCGCCCTCCTCATCCTGCGGCGGAGTTTCTTCATGAAAAGGCGGGGATGGGCGATGTGTCTCTTGACCCTGTTGCCGAACTTCACGAACTCAGCTCGCCGCTCGCATACGTGCTTCTCCCACAGCTCGTTCGCTTTTCTGAGCGCTGCCTCCAGGTCCTCTTTCTCGAGAGTGTCGGTCTTTATGACCGCGACGTTATACCCGTCATACTCGGCATAGTTCCTGGATAAAAGGTGCCCTTCCTTTTCGACCCGCTTGAAGAACTTGCTTCCCGGCCAGGGGGTCACTATCGAGAACTGAAGCGAGTCCGGGCTGAGCGACAGCGCGAGATCGATCGTCTTGTCCATTGTCTCCTTGGTCTCTCCAGGGAGGCCGAACATGAAGGTGAGATGCACCCAGATGCCCATGCTCTTGGTCAGTTTGACCATCTCCTGCACCTTCTCAAGCTTCAGGGCCTTGCCGGAATTGTTGACTATCTCCTGAGTCGCGTTCTCGACCCCGTACTTGAGCGCTTCGAGGCCTGCACCCTCCAGCGCCCGGAGCATCTCCTCGTCCATGGTATCTGCCCTGGCCATGATCGCCCACGGGACCTTCATCCGTCGCCTTTTGATCTCGGAACATATCTTGAGAATCCGCTCTTTGCCGATGTTGAAGGTGTCATCGTCGAAATAAACCGACTTGAAGCCTTCCTCCTTGATGAGGTGCTCCATCTCATCCACGACATCGATGGGACTCCTGACCCTGTATTTGCTGCCGCCGTACATGATCTGCGGCCACGCGCAATATACGCAGCCGTAGGGGCAGCCGCGTGAGGCCCACATCTGCACGCTCGGCCTCGGTATCTCCCCCGGGGTGTCGCAATACCTATCCATGGGGAGATGGTGCCTGGCAGGCCAGGGGAGCTCGTCTATGTTCTCGATAAGCGGCCTATCGCCGGTGAATACGACCTTACCATTCGAACGGAATAGGAGCCCTGCAACGTCGTCGGGCGATTTGCCCTCCTTCAACGCCGCTGCAAGGTCGCGCACAGTATATTCATACTCACCCTTCATGGCGAAGTCGACGCAATCGTGATTCTCGAGGAATGCGGGATCGAACATCTCGGTATGGACGCCGCAAAAGGCTATCTTGGCATCGGGGCAAAGCTCTCTGACGCTCTTCGCGCAAGCGAGGTCAACATCAATCGAGATCGTCGATATCTCGAGGATTACGAGCTCCGGAGAGAACTCCTTCACCCGCTTCAAAAACTCGTCATTCGAGATACCCTCGGCGATGCCGTCAACGAGCTTGACTTCGTGCCCTTCCCGCTCCAAAACGGCAGCTGAATAGGCCAGGAAGAATGGGAATGGCATGTAATCCGTGTCATCTCTCTCGAAATGAGGCCACCTCGAGCCGGCACGGACCCCGTAGAAGCCCTTCTTCCGCCAGGGCGAGTTACCGAGAAAAACCTTCAACTTAATCTCCTCCTGAAATTCTATATATTTTCGCTGGTTCGATTGTCACCGGATCCCTCATGCGAAAACTCCTGCAGATCGTGTGCCGCATCGATCGGGCCATCGAACTCGCGGGCGGCCTCCCTCAGGCAATCGGCAACATCATAGCCCGCGAAGTGCAGCAGAATCAGTCTCTTGACCGCAGCCTTTCTGGCTACAACGGCCGCCTCTCTTGCGCTCGAATGTCCGAATTTGAGCTCCGAACCTCCATCCATACACGAGGTGCTATCGTGCAAGAGATAGTCCACACCTTTTGCCAACCGGACGAGATTCTCACACGGTCTCGTGTCCGAGGAATATGCCATCGAAATGCCTGTCTTCCGCTCAACGAACTTCACTGCCAACGTCTCCGGACCATGCTCTACCGGAGTTGAAAAAATATGAACACTTGGGCTCTCGAAGAGCAAGTAATTTTCTTCGATGGGTACAGAGATGAGATTCGAATACATCCGAAGGGTCTCCTCATCCCAGAGTGCGGACAGAATGCCGTGCGCCGCCGCCATCGCCTTGGCCGGTCCGAATATGCGCATTGGGAGTGCTCCTTGGCACCTGATCTTCCGCGCGTGGATAACCGCAGGAAGCCCGAAGATGTGGTCCGCGTGCGCGTGAGAGACAAAAACACCCGTCAGTTCCGAGACGCAGAATCCCAGTTTCGCCATCCTATGAACCGGGCTCCCGCCGCAATCAATCAGGAATAGCTCCTCTCCCGCGCTAATCAGGATCGAGGCATTGTCTCTCTCGGCTGTAGCCACCGCGGCGGAGGTCCCGAGTGTCCAGAATTTCATCAGTGTTCCCCTAATCATTGCCCGTGAGCCGGCTCCTCAACGTCAATAGTTCCCACCTGTTTCGACTTTGTCGCGAAGGAGACCTTCAGAACGGACGCAAGATGCCGCCATATTCTGTGGCGAGCATTCCCTTATTTTCGCTGCGCACTGTATCGACCTAATATTATACATCGGACAACAAAAAGAAAGAGGCGCCTCATACACTGAGACGCCTCGTATCGTCGAATTCGTTTGCTTGAAGGGTCTGCTTTGGGTCTTACTTCGGGATTGTCCTCGAGTATTCCACCCTAAGCTGATCGATAAGGGAGTTGATCGCCTCTTTGGTCTTCGCGATCTCAGCGTGTGTCATCTCGTCGTCAGTCATCTTGGCGATCGAGTCCAGATGGACGAGTGTTGTCTCGAGATCGGTGATCTGCTGATTGAAGTATGTGTTAAGGACCTTCAGATCGGCGAGCTTCACCTTGGCGTCCATATCCTTGTACATCCTGCCCATCGAGCTGTTGAGCGCTGTGGTCTTCTGATCGATGCTCTCCCTCAAGGATGCAATCGAGTCCTGCGTGGACGCGCTGTCTCCCCAGGTCGTAAGCCATAGGATGATCGATATGATGGAGATCAAGATCGCAAGGCAAGCCATCCCCTTGCCGCTGCTCTGCTTTTGGGGCGGAGTATATGCCGGCCTTACAGGAGGTTTCGGCGGCGCGATCTTCGGCGGCTCTTTGATCTCCGGCTCCTTCTTCAATGGTGGCTTGTCTGCCGTTTCCGCCTTCTTGGCGGGCTCGATCGGCGGTTTTCCGGTCAGCATGTACACATCCTCCACCTTCTTCATCTCGCCCGAATCGACGTGAGGCTTGAGGGCGGCAGCAAGCGTCTGCCTGGTCTGCTTCGTCTTCGTAGCGATGTCTGCTATGTTCATCCCCTTTGGCGAGGCCTTCAGCATCGCCTGCACTTCCGCGAATATCTTATCTCGCCCGGCGTCGGGTGCTTTGGCCTTCGCGCCCTTGATGCAATATACGATTCTGTCTTTGACTTCGAGCTTCTCGATCTTGCCTTCCTTGATCAGCTCCGAGGCAATGAAGGTCAGCTTCGACGGGGAGATATTGAGCGCTTTTGCGAGCTCAACGGTCCGCAGCCCATCGGCGGTTTTGTCCAATTTCTCGACCAGCGCAACTCTCAGTTTACTGGCCTCGGCCGGGGTCACCTTCGCTTTTTTCTTACTGGAAGAAGACGTCTTTTTCACGGAGGCGGCAGGTGCTGGCTTGGCCGGGGGAGTTGCCTTCACGACCGGCGAGGCCGGCTTCGAAAGCGAAGGAGGACTCTGCGGAGCCCCGCCAGAAAGGGGTGGTGTTGCGGGCTTGTCGGCCGGCTTGACGGGTTCTGGTAGAGGGCCTTTCGGGTCCATTGGTTTGTTCTCCATAGTCACTGCTCCATGTTTGTAGGGAAAGATATGCTTTGTCCCCATACTCATCGTTTAAGATCCAGAAGATCTTAACCGCTCAACCGAATAGATCAAGGGGATTTCTTCCCTTCCGACCACGCATGATTGCCCCCGCGGCTTCTACCCCAGGCGCTAATTCGTCCGTCCGGGATCAAGGAGAGGCGGCGGGTAGTCACACGCTCGCGTGTGAGGAGCGAACAGAATCAAGAAACTCCGAGACCGCCGCGGCGGCCCGCTTCGAAGCGCCGCGCTCCCCCAATAGGTCCGTCACACTTTTCAAGTCCTGCTTCTGTCGCACCCGTGCTCCCTCGTCTCTCAATAGCGCCAGAGTCCGCTCCGCAAGCCCAGATGGTGTCAGCTCGTTCTGCAAGAGCTCCGGCACGATCTCCCTGCCAGCGATGATGTTAGGGAGTGCCACATGCGATACCCTTACGAGTACCCTCCCAAGAAGGTACGTCGCGGGTGATACTCGGTAGCCCACGACCATGGGAACACCGAGTATGGCCGCCTCCAATGTAGCGGTCCCGGATGCAACCATGGCGACGTCAGATGCGTTCAGCGCGTTGTAGGTCTTCCCCTGAACTACTGTGACATGCGGGTGGTCTGCGATCATCTCCCCGATACTCCCACGCTCAATTGTATCGGCAAGGGCAAGGATGACATGGGGCGACAATGGACCCGATTCCTCTGTAACCAACCGGGCGGCCTCGAGAAACGGGGGGAGCAGATTCTCGATCTCGCTCGAGCGGCTCCCGGGAAGGAGTAAGACGAGTCGCCTGGATGGGTCCAGATTCAGCTCATCAAGGAACTCCCGCCTGCCCATACTCGGAGCTACAGTGTCCAGCAGCGGATGCCCCACAAACTCCACATCAAGACCAACTTCATCGTATAACTGCTTCTCGAAACTGAAGAGAACCAATATCTTGTCAACTAGACGAGCGATCTTCTTGATCCGACCCGGACGCCAGGCCCACACCTGTGGGCTGATGTAATACAGAACGGGAATACCTGATCTGTGGGCGTGTCCTGCCAGCTTGAGATTGAACTCCGGATAATCGACGAAAAGCGCGGTCGTTATCTGACCGGACCTGATTATGTCAACCGCGCTTCGGTAAGCGGTGAGGACTCTCCGTAATTTCTTCAGGACCTCGAACACGCCAACGACCCCGAGCTCTTTCGCGTGGGCGATCAACTCGACGCCCTGCTCCTGCATGTTGTTCCCGCCGATTCCGACGAAGGAGATGCCCGGGTGGAGCGTCTTCAGCTCTTTGAGAAGAGATGCACAATGCAGATCGCTCGAGGCCTCACCCGCGATGACGAGCAGGCAAGGTGCGCCGTGCTCTCCGGGCTCAAGACTTGCTTTCATTAGCGTAGAGCCTGAAGTGGTGGTCAATCGACTCCTTTATATCGAACGCCCAGGAGAGCGCCCGAAGGCCGTCTGAGCCAGAAACAGCGACCGGGGTGCCGTTCACGACGGCGTCTATGAATGCCTCGAGCTCCGCCCTGAGTGGCTCGAACTGTGTAACACGAACGTGGCGCCTCTTAATATACCGAGCTATCCGCAGGGCCGTCAAAGGCTTGCGAGGGTCGAGCTCTCCTGCCTTCTGGTACATCTTGACTTTGTGGGTGAGTAGATTCACGGAGATATATGTATCGGGCTGGAAAAGCCTTATCTTCCGCATCTTGGACACACTCACACGGCTGGCAACCATATTCGCGACCGAACCGTTCGGGAATTCGAGTCGGGCGTTCGCTATATCAACTTCGTTCGAGAGAACTGACACTCCGACGGCCGATATCGTCGATGGGTCTCCGTTAAAACAACTCGCGACGAGGTCGATGTCGTGGATCATCAGGTCCAAGACAACGTCAACATCCAATCCCCGCCCGGCCGAGCGAGTCAGTCTGTGGGTCTCTATGAACTTGGGCCCATTTATATGCTCCTTGACGGCGACAAAGGCCGGATTGAATCTCTCCGAGTGCCCCACCTGGAGTATTGCACCAGCCGACTCGGCCATCCGTACCATCTCTCCGGCCGCCTCTGGAGTATCCGCGATCGGTTTCTCCACGAGCACAGCCCTGCCGCGCCCGAGATACTCGCTCGCAACCTCCGAATGGGAATGTGTGGGTGTCGCCACAACAACTGCATCGACCTCCTCTGCAAGCTCTCGGTTCGTCGCGAAGGCGCGGCACTTGTATGTCCCCGCAGCCTTTCGAGCTGCGGCTCTATCGATGTCACATATACCTGCGAGCTCTATCTCCGGAAGCCCAGAGAGTATCCTCGCGTGATGAGAACCGAGGTAACCGACACCGGCAACTCCAACCTTAAGATTGGACATATCAATCTCCCAATACAACCTGATCAGGTGAATCTGTGGGGATGACCATGCGGCGCGAACAGCGCCCAGATACAGCCTCTCTCCCACCGCGAATGGATGCCACCCACGCGGGTAAATCAACCAGGGCCGCTGTCAAACTCATGGACGCTCCTCCGAAGCTAAAGAGGATCATGCCTGGGCAGCACAGAGCCCGCGCCTGGAATGCCTGACAAACTCGAGGATATGCCTCGCCTCTGCCGTCTCCCCGAATTCACTCTCGATCCGATTCAAAGCAACCTCTTGTTTCAGATCGGCTTTGAAGATCAGTCGATAGATCTCCTTGAGCATCTGTATCTTTGCCGACGGAAATCCGGCTCGACGTAATCCAACCAGATTCAACGAGAAGTGCTTCGCCCTATTGCCGGCCGCCTGTGTGTAGGGCAGAACATCCCTATCAATTCCCGAGCAGCCTCCGGTCATCGAATAGGCGCCAATCTGGGTGAACTGGTGCACACCGACGAGACCACCTATGACCGCACGGTCTTCGACGATTACGTGACCTCCGAGTGTCGCAGCATTGGCAAAAATAACGTGATCACCAATATGACAGTCGTGAGCTATATGGCAATAGGCCATCACGAAGTTGTTGTTACCGACCCGAGTCTGTCCACCACCATCCATCGTCCCGCGATGAATCGTGACGTATTCACGAATGACGTTGGCCGAGCCTATCACCAGAGATGTCTCCTCCCCCCCGTACTTCAAATCCTGGGGGTCGGTACCGATAACGGCATAGGGGAATATCTGGCAACTCTCGCCTATCGTGGTCTGTCCCGTTATATACGCTCCGAGCTGGATAGAGGTCCCACGACCAATCTTGACCCCGCCGTCTATGACGCAGCGGGGACCGATTATTACATCTTCTGCAATCTCAGCATCAGCTGAGACTATCGCTGTTTCATGAGCGTTCATTTCTTCCTTTCAACGATCGCAGTGCTCATACTGGCCTCGACGACGACTTTGCCGTCCACCAACGCGCGGCCATCCATCCTCGAATAGCCTGCGCGAAGACCAGTCTGAGTAACTTCAAGCCGCACCTGGTCTCCCGGGACGACCGGCCGGCGGAACCGCGCTTTATCGATCCCACCAAAAAAGAGGAGTTTGTTTTCGGGGTCTTCGAGCTGGTTCA
>JAFGIT010000049.1 GCA_016929465.1 Candidatus Coatesiibacteriota bacterium
GCACCCGTCTCCGCCCACACCGGCTATCAACACCTTCGCCTGCGGCCTCGATTCAGAGTCCCGGGCGAATGCCACGAACGGCCAATTTGGGCAAGAGCGGATCAATGACCTCGCTACTGATAGCGGGGCACCCGACGGTATGAGCTCTGCAGCTGTACCCATGTTCTACCTCCGATTTATGTAAGAACCAGATTCTTATTTGTTAGGGCTTCCCAGGCCCGTTTGAGTATTGATCGATTGCCGTCCGAGAAACTGCCCCCTCCGGCGACCTGCTCCGAACCGTAGAGCACTAGCCCCATCACGCTGGCAAAGGAGGGATCGCGCAAGGCTCCATCGAAGCAATCGGCGTCGGAGCAATTCCCTCTCCGAGCGGGCACTCCGAAGACGCGAGTTGCCAACTCGCAAAGCCCTTCGCTGGCGGAGGCTCCGCCGGTCAGAACCACCCCACCTTTGATGAACTTCTCTGCGTCCAGCCGCTTGATGTCATTTCTCAGTATCAGGAATATCTCTGCATATCTCGACGATATGGCCTTCACGACATTCGGATCCAGCCGGTCATCATTCTGTGCGCAAAGCGAATCGACACAGCCTTCCGTGGGCTGTGCTCTCTTGATCGTGCAGCCGGCCATGGCCTTGTACTGCTCAGCTGACCGAGGATCGCATCCCATGCACTCGGAGATGTCCTTCGTGATAAACTCCCCACCCATCGCGAGGCAGCTCATGTACCTCGGCGCACCCCGGAAATATATGATTGCGTCAGACGTCCCCATCCCAAGGTCGATTAGAAGCACACCGTTTTCGAGCTCATCAGGCTCCAGGCAGGCTCTGGCCGACGCAAGTGCCTGAAGCACAACGAATTTCGGCGTGAGATGCGCTTCCCTGAGCGCCCTTTCGAGGTCGTTCACCGCTTTCTGAGAAGCAAGGACCACCTTCATGTTCGCCGTCAACCGCTCTCCTGTCTTCCCCCGTGGATTCTTGATGTACAACTGATCGTCCACCGAGAAATCCTGCAGGATCGTATGAAGCATCTTCTCATCGGAACGCATTGTGACCGATTTGGCGTCCTCTAACGAATGCTGGAGGTCGCTCTCCACTATTTCTCTCATAGCACAGGTCTCTTTCGAGGCGGATGAGCCCGTTAGCGTTATGGTGCCGACGCCGTCGATAGCCCGTGTATTGCGCCCGCTAAGCGAAACGACCACATCCTTGACCTCGACAGACGCCATGACCGAAGCGTCGTCTGCGGCCGCCCTGATTGAGTCTGCCACCTTGGCGATGTCCACCAGCTCGCCTCTCTCCATGCCCTGTGTGCGCTCTTCGCCGAAGCCTACGACCTTTATCGCCAGAGAGCCCTTATCACTCCCCAAAAGGTCCTGTTCATCCTCGAATTCGCGCAGCTGGGCGATCACAGCTCTCGTCTTGTGAGAACCGACATCTACAGCCGATATATAGCGCTGCCCTCTTCCAAACATGCTCATCCCCGGTACTTATCCAACGTTCTTTTTAAGCACGATCTGGCCTCTGTATCTGAGGTCCACCGACGCAAAATCACCCCTCCGAGCGGCGATCTCAGAAGCCGCCGCCATATACTTCTTCAGCTGTCTTACCGGGTCCTTTAGCGAGAAGACTATCGGTGCATCCTTTGGCTGAGGGCGCACCTCAACCTCGATGCGGTCACGAACCAGAATTTGAGAATTGGGGCCGATGAGTTCGGGCGCCAGGTCCACGAGGGAGTTGCACAACTCAATGAATTCTCCGAAGTAATCGCTCTTCACCTTGCAGCCTGAGCCGTGCCCGTCAAACTCAAATCCCTGTACCCTTGGGAGTCGTGTTTTGTCACCCTCAACGATTTGGGAGAGCACAACGCCGTCTCCTGATAACTCGAACCAACCGCCTTCCATCTCCGCCGCAAAGCGGGGCTTACGCTCATGCAGACTTACCACGAGCGTCGAAGGAAATAGCTTCCGAAAATCCATGGATTGCACCTGCGGAAGCGGACTCACCACGTCCTCGACATCCTGTGCCGAAAGATCGAGAAGGGACCTCCCGAGCCTACTCGTCAGGTTGCTCGCAATCGACGCGGTGTTGAGATCGCCAGATGTCTCGATCACAATCTGACGGACGGCGAAGAGCGACGTGAACAGCCTCGATATGGCCATTCTAGTCGGAGCGAACAGAAGGACGGCAAGAAGCGCCGCCGCAACGATGCCGACCGCTAGAACGCTGACGATTCCCTTTGGCCAGGTCTTGCTCTGCCGCACTCTGACAGGCGGCTTTCCCGGACTGGGCCGATAGCAGAAAGCTATATACTCCCTCGAAAGATCGATCGATTTCCTTCTCAAAGCCTCATCCCCGCTATTTAGAGTTAAATCTCCACAAGACCATGCTCGCCCAACGCCTGGACTTCGAGGCTCAGCTCTATCCCCTCTGAACGCATGACCTCGTCGCGGACCAGTCTCACGAGTGAGAGGATATCTGCCGCCCAGGCACCGCCTGCATTGACAATGAAGTTCGCGTGTATTTCTGAGACCATCGCCCCACCGATCCTGAGCCCTTTCAATCCGGCTCGGTCGATCATGGCTCCGGCCTTGCCCTTCTCCGGATTTCTGAATATGCAGCCCGCGCTCTTCTCACTAAGCGGCTGCGATGCACTCCGGCGCTCTCGATATTTTTTCTCCCTCACGATTGTTTGTTCGGGACTGACTTGTTTGAGCCTGAACTTCGCACCGAGGACTATCTCGCCCGGGATGATCTTGGAGTTTCTGTATGATGCACCGAAGTCGGATGCGGGACAGCGCTCGATAGAGCCATCCCCGAGCATCAACCACACGTCCTCGAGTGAGTCCCAGATCGTCTTGCCGTATGCCCCGGCGTTCATGTATATCGCTCCTCCGACGCTGCCGGGGATGCCTGTGAGTGATTCCAGGCCTGAAAGCCCGTGAGTTACACTGACTTCGACAAGGGCTGCGAGGGACCTTCCTGCGGGAGTGAAATCCCCATTAAAAGATGCGTTGGTCTCGTAGTCAAGTCTTCTAAGTGTCGCGATGACCCCTCTGAAGCCCTTGTCGTTTGCTATCATGTTGGTGCCATTACCGAGCACAAAGAATGGGACGAGCTCCGCTGCGCAGAATTGCTCTATCGCTGAAAGCTGCTCCAGACTTCGTGGTTCGACAAAGACGTCCGCCGGCCCGCCCACACCGAATGACGTGTGAAGGCTGAGCGGCTCATCGAAGATCGGTTCGAATTCCATCTGTGCGCCCAATTCGGATAATCTATCCGTCCAGGGTTCGAGGCGGATTGCGTACGCTGCCATTATTCTTCTTCCTCCTTGCATCTGCCCTTTAATTTTCCGAGAATATCGCTGCTAATCTTGTGTATGTCGCCCGCCCCAAGGATGAGAATCATGTCTCCGGGCTTAGCTTCGTTCACGAGCAAGTCCACCGCTTCGGACTTGCTCTCGACGAAGTGGGACCGCTTGTGGCCCATGCGATGGACGCCCTCGAATATCTTCCGTCCGTCTATCCCCTCGATTGGCTTCTCACCGGCCGCATAGATCGGGGTGATGACAAGATAATCAGCCTCGTTGAATGCGGTGAAGAACTGCGTGAGAAGGTCCTTGGTTCGGGAGAACCTGTGCGGTTGGAATGCCACGAGAACTCTCTTTTGCCAACCGAGCTTTGCTGCTCTGAGCGTCTCTCGTATCTCAGTCGGGTGATGGCCGTAGTCAACGACGACCATGATGCCGTCGCACTCGCCCCTCAACTCGAAGCGACGTTTGGGTCTGCCGAATTTCCCGAGCGCCTCGACGATCGTTTTGAACTCGATATTCAGCTCGAGTCCGGTCGTGATTGCTGCGAGCGCGTTATAGACGCTGAATTTACCCGGTGAGGCGATGCGGATCCGGCCGAGAAGCTTGTGGTCATCTCCCTGCCTCATGTACGCATCGAATTGGCTGGTGAAGCCCTCGAATTGGACCTCCTTCGCCATCACGTCCGATTGGGTCGTGAGACCATACGTGAGAATCCGACGCTTGATACGTGGGATCAAAGCCTGCAAATTCGGCTGATCGAGGCACATTACTATCGTGCCGTAGAATGGGATCTCATTTGCGAACTTCACAAAAGTGTCGAATAGGTCCTCCTCGCTCTCGTATCGCTCCATGTGCTCTCTCTCGAGAGAGGTAATCACTCCTATGGTGGGCGAGAGCTTGAGAATTGTGCCATCTGATTCGCATGCCTCAGCGACCAGGATGTCCCCGGTCCCGAGACGTCCCCCGCTCCCCAGGTCACTCACTATGCCTCCTATAATCACCGTTGGATCGAGATTTGCGGTTCTGAGTATCTCCGCGATCATGCAGGCCGTTGATGTCTTGCCGTGAGTCCCCGCGACCGCAATGCCCTGCTTGCTCATCCTCATCAGGCCCGCCAGCATTTCGGCTCTGGGAATAACAGGGATGCCATGCTCCCTCGCCGCGACCATCTCCGGATTCTCCTGGGAGATCGCATTCGAGAATACGATCAGGTCCGTTCCGGATACATTGCCGCCCGAATGCCCGACAAAAACCCTGGCCCCGTGCTTCTCGAGGTTGTCGAGGATCTCACTCCTCTCGAGATCAGAACCCGATACTTGGTATCCGAGCCTTAGAAGAACGTCAGCAATGCTGCTCATGCCGCTGCCGCCGATGCCGATGAGGTGAACTCTTCTGATTCCCGTGAACATCTAACTATTTCCCCCCTCTACTCGGCTTCTGAGGACTGAGAGCAAGATGCCTGCGGTTATCAGATTGGCAAGCATTCCGCTCCCTCCGTAACTTATGAATGGAAGACTGATGCCTGTGGTCGGCATTAGCCCCAGAACAACGCTTATGTTCATGAATGCCTGTATGCCGAGGCTCATCGATAGCCCAAAGCCCAGGAGTCGTGCGAAGTAATTCTCGAGCGCAAGGCTCAGCATTATCCCTCTCGCAACTAGAGCCGAGAAGAGCACGATCACAGTCGTTGCGGCAATGAAGCCGCCGTCCTCGGCGAGTGACGCAAAAGCGAAGTCGTTGAAGCTCTCGGCCAGCACAAGGTGCTTGTGCATCCCCTTGCCGAGGCCCATGCCAAATACTCCACCCGAACCCATCGCCGTGAAGGCCTGTCGAAGATGCCAAGGTGCGTTTGTCGGATCGATCGCGAAGGCCACGAAGTCAACAACGCGCTTTCTGAAATGGGGTGAGACGTAATACGCACAGAAGCTCGAAGGCAGCGCGAGTGCACCAAGTGCAACTATGTGCTTGAGCTTGGTCTGAGCCACGAAATAGATCGAGCCGCAGATCATCCCCAAAAGACCCGCTGTGCCGTAATCTGGCTCTGCAGCAACAAGGAATAGCACTAGCAGAACCACTGGCAAGGTAGAGGCAAACACTCTGACTGACCCGTGCCGCTTTCTGCGCTGACTCCAGATCATCGAAGAGAGGAACAGCGGCAGGCTGAACTTCGCAAGCTCACTAGGCTGAAAGCAGAAACCAGCGAAACTCAACCACCTCGTCGCACCTCTGTGGCTAATTCCAACACCCGGAACGAAAACGAGCGCAAGAAGGACGATTGTCAGGAGAATCAAGGGGATACTCAACCTCGGCAGGGTCTTGAACGGGATGAGTGCAAAGCAAAGAGCTATCGAGAGTGCAAATGACAGGAACAGGGCGTGCCTCTTCAAGTAGTAGCAGGCAGATCCATATTCGTTCGCGGACCTTAGCATCGTGGCGCTGAAGACCATGATCAGCCCAACTGCGAGCAGGACTATGACGATTGATATGATCACGCCATCCATTCCGTACAGCCTTTTGGAGATGCTACTCGGTATCTTCAATGCTC
The DNA here is from genome assembly GCA_016929465.1 of Candidatus Coatesiibacteriota bacterium. Taxonomy (GTDB): domain Bacteria; phylum B130-G9; class B130-G9; order B130-G9; family B130-G9; genus JAFGIT01. Next base: position 5,856 of record JAFGIT010000049.1, read on the forward strand.
TCCCCCTCTGCCTCGAAGTACTCGTGAACTGCACGCTTAAAGCTATTCCCGCGGTCTCGGAAATCGGCGAACATGTCAAAGCTGCTGCAGCCCGGAGAAAGGAGCACAACGTCGCCGCTTTCGGCCAGGTCTATTGCCATCGCGACAATCTCATCGATGCCGCCGCGAGTTACGAGAACTGTCAGCTCGTCCTCGAGCGCCGACTCTATCTTGGATGCCGCCTCGCCAATCGCTATGACCGTCTTGACGCTGCCCTTGTCTCCCTTGAAGAAATCCCTGTAATTGCATCCCTTATCCTTGCCGCCCGCGATCAAGATGACCGGCGCATCGAACGCACATATTGCCTTCGATACAGAGAGCGCATTCGTAGCGTGGGAGTCATCGACGAACCTGATTCCCCGGAATTCGGCGAAGAGCTCGAGTGTGTGTGGAGCGAGTTCGAAGCCTTCCAACGCTTCCTTTATTGATTCGGCGGACGCTCCCGCGTTGATGGCCATGGCCGTCGCCGCGGTCACGTTCTCGACATTGTGAAGGCCCGCAAGCGGGATGTCGGACCGATTGAATAGAGCTGTGGTCCTCCCATCGGCTGCAAGGACTATCTGGCCCTCTTGAAGAAACACCCCATTTACTCCACCGGGATTCACTGCCCCGAAGAGGATCCTCGATGACGCCCTTGCCTGGGTCAGCTCCAATAGCTTCGCGTCCCCGCCATTCACGACGAGTATGTCTCCTGCCCTCTGATTCTCGAAAATGCGGAGCTTCGCAGCATAGTATTCATCCAGGCTGGGATGACGGTCGAGATGGTCTATGTCGAGGTTGGTTATGCACGCAATGTGGGGGCAGAACGTTCGGACGGTCTCGAGCTGGAAGCTACTCACCTCGGCGACCACTTTCGCGGTTGCAGGCAAGGTCAAAACCTTGTCGCACAAAGGCTCATTGGGCAGATTTCCACCCATGATTGTTTCGAATCCTGCGGTAGAGAGCATTCGATGAAGCAATCTGGTCGTGGTTGACTTCCCCTTGGTTCCGGTTATCGCGAGGAACTCCGCATCACTTATCATATATGAGAGCTCCAGCTCACCTATGATGCAGGCGCCGGCAGCACGGGCCTTTGACAAGGGATCGATCTCAACCGGGATCCCGGGGCTCACAACGACCATCTCAGCAGCGCACATCGTCTCGCTGGGTGCATCACCTAAATGAGTCGCTATACCAACTGCCCTCAGGGCCGCAGCTCGTTCCTGAAGTGTCTGGTTATCGCCTTGGTCAACGACCGTCACTGCGGCTCCCAGGTGCGATAGCGTCAAAGACGCGGCACGGCCTGACGCGCCGAGCCCGAATACGACCACCCTCATGCCATGGAAATCGCCGTTAAAGCGCATCGGTGATCCCTCTCTCTAATTTGAGTGCCCATATCGCCTGCTTTTGCATCTGTCGTCTTCTGGCTTTCACTTTAGCTTCACCACGACGACCGCGATAAGGCTGAAGATGAAGGAGATGATCAGCATTCTTTGGACTACCTTCGCCTCGTGCCACCCTTTCAGCTCCAGGTGGTGATGGTAAGGAGCCATGAGGAAGACCCGCTTCCCAGTCGCCTTGAATCGAGAGACCTGCAATATCACGGACACCGCCTCGATGACGAATATCCCGCCCAAAATGGGAAGAAGGAACTCCTGCTTGCTCAAAATCGCCACCGCCCCGATCGCACCGCCGATCGCCATCGACCCGGTGTCACCCATAAAGACCTGTGCGGGGTACGAATTCCACCAGAGGAAGCC
>JAFGIT010000005.1 GCA_016929465.1 Candidatus Coatesiibacteriota bacterium
GAAGACCTAAAGCCCAGGGCTTGCCCGTTTTCGGGTAGGCCGCCGCTGCAAGAATAGACTTTATATCGAATTGCTCTGCCAATCCGCCTGTGAGAGGAATATCGCCACCGGGCCCAAATGCAACTGGGCCGTCCATATCGAGCGCTTTGCGTATCATCAAGTCGGTTCCGCCTTTCATGGGAAGATCCTCGTTCAACTCGAAGGCGCCTGGGAAGCTCGGACGCGTGACTTCCACCAACACGCGGTAGGTTGGTGCATCGGGATCGCAGGGATAGAGGAGCCAAGCACGGTCGCAATCGAAGATGGATAGCATCGACTTGGCTATTTCCCATAACATTTGCTCCATGTCGATTGCGCCATGGATCGCCGTGTTGATCTCATCGAGGCACTTCATCAGCCTGACCTGAGCCGCGCGCTCCTCCTCGGCCTGTTTGCGCTCTGTGATGTCTATCATAGAACCACTTATCCCCAGCGGCCTGCCATTCATGTCTCTAAACAAGGTAGTCGTCATTTCAGTTGGAAATGACGTGCCGTCCCTTCTTATGTGGCCGACCTCCCCATAATGGCTCCCCTGGAGTTTTGTCGCCTCGATGAAAGGGACGACTTCATCTTTCATCTGCCGCTCATTGTGAAAGGTATCCAATCCCTTGCCGATCAACTCCACTGGCTCAAATCCGTGCATCCTGGCAAATGCAGAGTTGACGAAAGTCAGGTTCCCGTTCAGGTCTATTGTCGCGATACCTTCGCCGATCTGTTCGACGACGTTCGAGAGACGCGCAAGGTCAGTGAAGACTGCCACGAACTGACCTTGCCTGGGAGAGTAAGCCGATATGTCGTAGTTTCTCTTCAGATCCTCGCTATACATCTCGAAGCGAGCTGGTTCACCAGTCAGGGCGACGCGTCCATAGGTCCCTATAAAGGCGGAAGAGCGAATCTTGGGCAGCAGTTCTGTGATTCGTTTGCCAATAGCGTCTTCTGCTTTGAGGCCGGTGAGTTCCTCGAAGGCATCGTTAACCTCCAGGAAGATATAGTCAGAGGGATTGCCGGCCTCATCAACAACTATCTCGCACAGGGCAATGCCATTGATAGAGCTCGTGAATAATTCCCTATATTCTCGCTCGCTCTCGCTCAGCTGCTGTCTTGTTGCTGCAATCTCATCCGCCAGTCCAATTCGATTGAGGACCAAGGCCAGGCTATCTGCCAGCCCCTCCAACAGCTCGCCATCCCCAGTCTCGGACGCCTCATCTGCAGTAGTATAGGCGCACATGAGACCAGGTGCCCTGTCTCTGTTCTCTACCCTCGCAACGTGGACGATGTGGTTTGCGGCATTGCTCGCCAGGGGGCACTCGCGGCACTCTGCGCCCGTATCCTCGATCGCCATACTTGCGCAATTCCGGTCACTGATGGTCGTTGCACACGGCGGATAAACACCTCGTCCCAGCATTTCCGAAAAATCATCGAAATGCTCGAATGAGCCGGAAGAGGCAACGCTCAGCATCTTCCCGGCTTCATCAGCCAATGCTATCCAGGCCAGATCGGAAGCGGTATTGCGCGTCATGAAATCACAGGCCCTCCTGATCGCAGCCTCGCAGTCCTCCGCCTGTTCGATGTGCTTCCTGAAGTCGCGAATCAGCCTCGATATCGAGATGGAATGCTCGGATCGACCGTCTGATGCACTTCGCTTGGGGCGAATAGCAGAGATGAAAAGAGCGAGTGGTAGTATGCCGACTGCGGTCGAATGATGATTCCGCTCGCCTTGTACTGGTCGGTGGGATACGAGCGTGTCGGTGGAGGCGGCGCCTCGCGGCTCCGGAACCTGCAAGATCAATCCGAGAGCCAGGAGTGCGATGGAAACGGAGATGGAAAGAGCCCGAAAAACAGGCAAAGTACTCAACATCGTTGCTCCCTTCATTTGGGTATGCACTCCGGGCTTGGGCGGCCATTTGGCTGTCACGAGCCCACGACTTGTATGTGATTACTACTCTCTCGAGACCATGCTTCCTATCTCAATGTTGTGCAGGTTCGTGCTTTCCAATATGAGCTCCCTGTCAGAACCAAATCAGTCGAATGTCATGCTCCAAATATGTGCCAAATTCCCATACTATCTCAATATAACACCACAAAGACGAGCATTCAAATGCGAACAATCCCTGCTTGGCAGAATCGAAGCAATTGCACTTCACCTTTAGCTGCTCAACGACTGGCTGAGACTTAAGACCTCGATGAATGGCGATTTGGAGACACGGTATTGAAATAAGGAGAGATTTGCGCATAGTTCGTACCTGGGTGGCACATTCGTCGCCCATTGAAGACTGCCGATGCAAGTCAGCTCGAGGTATCAGTCGGAAGTCCGACTCATTGACGAGGAGATAGGGGAATGAGTATGAGAGTCTTTTGTGCAACTATGGTGATATTTCTTCTGGTTCAGTTCACCTCTCTAATTGGAGCGGAAAACGTGAACAAGCAGGGTAATGCAAAGATGACCAGCTCGCAGGTGGGCCCAGCAATCAACAAAGTAAAGCTGCCTGCCCCGAAGCTAAAGGGGACGATGAGCGTTGAGGAGGCGATAAAGCTGAGACGAACGGTCAGGAGCTTCGCTGAAAAGCCGCTCACTCTGGAGATGGTCTCGCAGCTCCTCTGGGCTGCGCAGGGCATTACGGATGATGAGCGGCACATTAAACGGGCAGCGCCATCCGCGGGCGCTACATATCCCATCGATATGTTTGTGGCCTGCGGCAAATCCGGTATCAGTGGGCTCGGGGCCGGTGTTTGGCGCTATACCCCATCTGACAACACACTCGAGAGGCTAGTTTCTGAGAACCAAATGAGCGACCTCGCAGAGTGCTCTCTGCGGCAGACCTGGGCTGCGGAGGCGCCGATCATACTCGCGATCGCATGCGAGTATTCCCGC
>JAFGIT010000050.1 GCA_016929465.1 Candidatus Coatesiibacteriota bacterium
CCGGGATACCCAATCCAAAATCACAATGGCTGGCGCGATGATCAATAATAAAACCAATCCGAAGGCGCATAGTGCGGTTACGAGCTTTCGCGACATGCGGGCAATTCGTCTTTTGAAGGGGATCTGCAGGATGGACATTCCGATGAAGAGATAAATGATGGCCGACGTTATGGTTTTGGCCCATTCAAGCCCATCCCAATTCCTTAGAAACGGGCCCAGGAAATAATATGATGCCGAAACGTAGGCCAAAAATAGGAATGGAAAAGCGACTGCAATGGGATAGAACCACCACCGCGGCGGCGCGGGCTGCTTCGCTTCAATTCTGTCATCGGTATTCGATATAGCGTCGTCCATGTCTTATTTATACTGCGATTGAACCACCTGATTCAAGGCTTTTTGGACCGTATGGACAGAATGGACTCGATGGACCTGATGTATAGGCGGCGCGTGGCGCTTCCGGAGGGTGTGGGGTCGGCTGTCCCCTTGTGGCCGCTCAGACGGCAAGCACCAAGGGTTGGCGTAAATTCAGCACAAGCCATGCTTTGCGACCGACCGGTTCAGGGGCGCAGACGCCCTCACTAAAGGCTCTTCCGGTCAGAGAGCCACCCGCTCCTTAAGCGCATCTATATCAACACCCTTTCGGGTGAAGTATTGCTTTATGTAATCGTCGAGTATCGGCCGCTTCGCACGCATGAACTCCACGATGCTCTCCTCTTTCAAAGGAAGACCAACCTTCATGAACTCGCGGAATATCGTGATAACATCTCCAAATAGGCAGATCGGCTGCGTGCCAAAATCGCGGTCAGCAATCCTGCGTCCCATCGAGAGGCCCGCCTCGCGGAGCGTCTCTCGCGCCTTCTCCCTGGTGCCGAAGTGATAGACCGGGTTCGTATAGGTCAGCCCGTAGTCCTCGTGGAGCCGCCTGTATTCCGCGAGCGTGACCGGCATCTGGTCGGGCATCCAGGCGGTCGCCTCCGAAGCACCGTCCGAGACGTATGGAATCCCGTGCTCCAGGTTGTAGATGACCGATCTCGCGTGCATCGCCATCTTGCAGCCGACACAGACGATGAAAAGGGCCTTATATCTCTTGAAATCAGCGACAAAACTGTCGAGGACCACCTTCCTGAACAGGTCCTTCACACTCGCGCCGAACTGGGTGAAGGCCTCCCTCTCCAGGTGCTTTTCGAGCTCCGGGACTCGCACCTTCGAGCGGCCCACAAGCCAGTGTCCATAGCCCCGGTTGTAGGTCAAGAGGTGGACCTTCTCGAAGTCGTCAGCGAGCGTCAGTGCGGTCACGGTCGAGTCGAGTCCCCCTGAGAACATAAGGGAGACAGCCGGCTTCCTCGCAAGGTCCTTCGTAATGCCTTGCGGGGTGGGCTTCGCATTCTCAGCTGACTGACACTCGGTCACGACGACTCCTAACGATAGTGCTTTATAAGTTGCTTCAGAACGCTCGCGAAAAGCTCGCATTCATCGGGCGTGTTATAGACATAGACCGATGCGCGGATCGAGTGGGGCAATTCGTTCGCGTTATACCATGAGTGGACGCATAGGAAGCCCGCTCGGACCATAATATTGCTGGTCTCATCGAGTATCCGGGCGACCTCCAGCGCCTTCATCCCATCGACCGCTATGTTGAGTATCCCACCGCGCAATTCGGGATCAGCCGGGCCGATTATCTTGAGGCCATCGATCCCCTTCAGACCATCCGTCATGACGCGATTCAGCATCACCTCGTGCTCGTGGACTTCGTCCCGCCCAAGCTCCATCAGAAACTCCGCCGCGACGCCCGCGCCGATCGCTCCCGCATAGTTCTGAAGCCCAGCCTCGAACCTGTCAGGAAGCCCAGCAGGGACGTAGCTGTCGTAGAATGTGTTGAGCACGGTCTCGCCGCCGACTATGAACGGCTCGAGCTTGTTGAGCACTTCCTCCTTCGCCCAGAGGACGCCGAATCCCGTCGGGCCCATCATCTTGTGCACCGAGAAGACGAGGATGTCGATGCCAAGGTCCTGCACATCGACCTTGCTGTGGGCAACCGATTGCGCGCCATCGACCATGACGAGAGCACCGTGTCTGTGGGCCATCGCGGCGATCTGCTTGATCGGCATCGATACGCCGGTGAGGTTGGAGGTGTGGACGACGCTGACAAGTCTCACCCGGTCTGACATCGCCCTCTCGAAGGCGGCGCGGTCGAAGGTCAGGTCGTCGTTGAGCTTGACGATCATGTGCTCGATGCCCTTGCGGCGCTTCAAGACGTGCCAGGGCAGCAGGTTCGAGTTGTGCTCGATGTTGGTCGTGACGACGACATCGCCCTTCTGGAATGGCAGTGAGTTAGCTATCAGATTTATGCCCTCGCTCGAATTCCTGACGAAGATGAGCTCCTTCGACTGCGGAGCGTTGATCAGCTTCGCTAGCCTCTCCCTCGCCCTGTCATATTCCTCGGTGGTGCGCCTACCGAAGTAGTAAGTGGTCCTGCCGTGGCAGCCGGGGAACGCGTAGTAATACTCGTTCATCGCCTCGACGACGGCGATCGGCTTGAAC
>JAFGIT010000051.1 GCA_016929465.1 Candidatus Coatesiibacteriota bacterium
GTACGAATGTCTTTCAATTGAGGCCTTGTTACTAGGTGGATATCGCCCTGAATCTCGCGCCATCGGTCTCCTGGCAACGCGAACATGAGGGGCTGCTTGATACTCCCGTCAAGTTCGAATTCGCTCTCCCCCAGCCTCCCCGAAAGCTGCCTGATTCTAAGAATCTGGTCCGTGAGCTCGAGGTTACCGGAAAAACCCGAAAGGCCCAGGGCAAAGGAGTCGTGAGATGCATCTACGTCCTTCAGCTCGAGAGAGGCTTTGAATTCGGCATCCAATAGCCTCCCCGTCGAGAACCCAGTCGTCACGCCTATCCGTGCCTGCCCCGAAGGCAGATTGAGATCCTCGGCAATCTCGTTCACTGCATCAGGCATGAGCTGAGATGACAGGAGTCCTTTGATCGCGCTGGCATTGAGTTCGAGCGCCAGTCCGCCTGTGCCGACTGCTTGCAGGCTGCGAGGTGGGGCCTTCGCCAGTTCATTCGGCTGTGACGCCAATCTGAGCCAGCCGTTAACCTCGGCCTCTCCCCCCAAAGACTGGACATTAGGGGAAAGGCGCGCGAGCTCCGAGACGTTCGTTGCCGGAAGGTCGATTGAGAGATTCCAGCGGGGTTCATCCTGGAAGTCAATCTCGCCTAATCCGCGTAGGACCAGCCCTCCCAATTCAGCCCGTGCAGTATCAATCTGGAGACTCTTGAATTCAATCAACCGGGCCGACGCGCTCATTCTGCCATTCTCACCAGCCGCCTTCCTTAGCCAATCGCCGTATATGATCTCGGGCTCCGAGAAATCACCTTCGAGCGAGACCTTCAGCTCGTCAAGGCTGCCGCTCGCGTTGAGATTCGCGAATGCCTCAGAGCCATCTATTGAGAGAACCGCCGGACCAGCCTCGCCAGAAAATGGACCGCCAATATCCTGCTGAAGGCGAAAGTCTCCTTTGGCAGATATCGTCGGGGAGGTGCTGTATGGGCGCTCTATCTCGATGTCGAGGTGGGAGACCACCGGCCAGGAACCGCCTAATACAGAAAGCGTCTTCAGGTTGGCAGATGCATGGGAGATGTCAGCTTCGACCGACAGCAATCTGACCGGAAGGTCCAAGGGCACGTAATTAATCCTGCTGCCGAAAATGTGAATCTTGCCCTTGACGCAGGGCTCCATGGCGCCGGAGAGAAAGAGAGCGGCGTCGAAATCGCCCTTTATCGTGCCGCTTAGACCATCGCAATCATCGATGAACTCTGCCCCTCTCGGAGGCAATGGGACGCCATCAAGAATTCCATTGACCACTTCAACCGGTAATTCAAGAGTGTGGCATTTCACGAAAACCATTGGCTCCGAACCGCGAGCGCCGTCACAGCCCTTGAGTAATTCGCCCCATGAGTAGCTCCCCTCCCTCGCAATAAGATCGTCCAAAGCGCCAATGGAGAGATCAATGAAAGGAGGACGCGTAGTGGGCAGCTCTTTGCCATCAACCAAAAATAACCACTTGGCAGTGTCGAATTCCAGCACGCCTTCATGCAGAGACAGGTGACCAGAAGAAGCTCTTACGCCGAGTTTCCCGAGATGGTCTCGGACATTCAGGCCGTCAATTGAGCAGATTATTCCGAGTTCTCTCGGTATGAAAGTCCCCTCATCCACGTAGAATAGATCCGACGCCTTTCCTGCGAAACCAGACATGAAGCGACGGATCTCTCCCGACAATTTTATCCTTCGAATCCAGTTCGCCTCGTCTCTGGGCAGAAGCTCCGAGGGCGTCAAGTCTAGGATGGTGGAAATGGGCAAGCTATATGCCCCGAATTCATAGACAAGAAGGGTTCCCCCCGTCGGAGGCTGCAGGAAGAAGAGCTTTCCCGCGATCTGATTCTCGTCGATCTTGATGACCACCGGCTGCAGGCGGATTCCCTTGTCGGCAATACCTGCCGTGAATGACAAATCTAGGTCGTGATATCCCGCAGCATCGCTGCCAGAGAGGTTGTGCTCCAAATGAAGCCGGTCCGCCTTCAAACTCCCCTTGAGAGTGATTTCCTTTTGCGGTTGAGTAGAGACGTTCACATTGAGGCTGCAATTCGCAGTCAGCCCGGCCTTCCGCAAAATTTCCGGCAAATAGCCGGAGAACGCCGAGCAACCGATGCCGTCGATGCCGACGTCGCCGGAGAGACTCAGCGGGAATAATCCGGATTCGACGTAGCTCTTCGTTGGGTCGATTCGGAGCGTTGCCTTTATCCTTCCCACGCCCTCGCGGTGCGGGACCCTTGAAGCAAATCTAACCTGAAACGGCGTCGAGCAGTTCATTCCCTTGACTGATATCCTGGTGTCGCGGAACAGTGTGCGAATAGGGCGGCCGGGTGTTGTTATCCTGTCATCGATCAGAAGGTCTGCCCCGCGAACGTGGACATCGAGTGCGAGGGGGAGCATGGGAGGGGCCTGCATGAAATCGAACACCCTCGCTCCCTTCGGTCCAGCATATTGCTTATCTGGAGTTCGCGCGTGTTCGTCGAGAGTCATCCCAATACGCGGATTTTTGATGTGGATCTCCTCGACGAGAATCTCTCCCGAAAGTAGCGACAGGAGATTCAGATCGATCCTAATTCTCGAGATGTTGACCTCTGACAGCGGCCCATACCCGTCAGGAAGTGAGATGCCCGATGCAACGAATCCGAGATCCGGTAGCACAGTCAGCCTCCCGGATTCGATCTCGACGGGGACGCCCAGAGCTTCGCTCATCCCGTCCGCAACCTCCTGGGCATAATCGTCCAAGTCTATTAGTGCCGGAATGAGCGCCGCGGCAACCAGCAAGAGTGCTATTGCGACAAGAACGCCGAGAAGCCACTTCCGCAGCACAGATTTGGGCCTATTCATTCGCTCCCCAATTCAGCAGACATTGAATCAGAGCATCGTGGGCTTCGAGGTTCCGAACATAATCCGCGAAGCTCTTCCGAGGATAATATAACACCAATCTGTCGGATCTCTCAGCGTATAAAAACCGGTTCAATCACGCACGGCACTGATTGAGGAGACAATTATGGCTCTGAGCAGCCGCATTACAGTCACTCTCCAGGATCGAGCTTTGGCTTCGGACCGATTTTGAGGAGAACAAGGAGATCGATAATCGAGATGAGGTGAACGCTACCGAGAGCGATCAATGGGTATTTTATCTGATCGATGAGAACGCCTATTGCGTATTCGTACAGATTAGGTGGGAGATCAAGATAACCACGCTCCAATCCGCTGGGCAGCTCGAGAGATGGTCCCAGGTAGAAGCCGACGATCCCGGCAATGATGGCCGCAAAAAATAAGAACAATCCCCGGAGCGGTCTGCGTATTGCCAGATGGCCTGCACCTGGAATAGCAAGCCCTGCTAAGAATACTGGGCCGCCCGACGGGATACCCGAACGCCGCTGCCTATCTCGCTCCGACATCTCCTTCCATTTGGGTGAAGCACAATATTCGACCGAGTCATCAATGTCCTTTTGGCGCAGCGACTCCCAGAACTCGGAGTATTCCTCGCCGGTCCCAATTCCGCTGTTATCCGTTTTGCGCGAGCTTCGAGGATCTCTGGCCTTCTCATCCCTTAGGTCCTTCACAGAGAAGGGCTCATTGAGGCCTCTTGTTTCGCTATTGCGCCTATCTGGATGCGTTTTGTGCTCTTCGAGAATCGTCCTGGTATCGATCATGAACTCGCAGCATGGGCAATCCACGAGAACCTCGCCCATGGGATCGAACTTATGCCCACATTTAGGGCACTTAACCTCCATAATCCCCTCTGGCCGCATATACCGGCCGGCGCAATTTGAGCATTCTGCCGTGGCGGCCGATTTTGCTCAGGCCTCCTCTAGCCCATAGGCCCCGCTGATGATCTCGAGAGAATCCCCCGGGAGCCACCCGGAGAGCCCAGACTCAAGGCTTATCTGATACCAACCGTCGGTGATAGTCTGAACTCTGACTTTTGAGCCGCTGTGAAGCTCGAAGACCTCCGCGAATTTCTCCCCCGGACCGCTTCGCGCCTTCACGGCATCGGCCACGACAATCCCATCGTCGAGCGAATTATACGAGCGGATCTTGATTGCTGTATTTGTCAAACTGAAAAGAAGCAGGACCAGCGTTGCCCCGGCTATACGCATGAGCAGTTTCCGTCTCTTCGATCTGGACGACTCGGGATCGTCCCCTTCCCCTCGGAGTAGGATGACCGCGATGGCGAGGGCCATGAATGTCACATACAGTGAGAGCGAGATAGTTGACCATTCATTGGGATTGAATAGCGAATATATGTCGATGAATAGCTGAGCGAGTATATTGTGCTCCACTGGCTCAATTCTGTCGATTATCCGCGACTGCGCCAGGTGGAGATTGTAGGTGATTGAGTCATCACGGGGCGCCAGCTCCTTTGCCCTCTCGTAGTATAAGATTGCGCGTCCCAGGTCGCCAGTGCGGAAGTAGGAATTGCCGAGATTATAGAAGAGGTCGGGATTCTTCCATTTGACGAGCGCGGCAGCCAGAAAGCGATCTCTTGCCCCGGCGAAGTCGCCCTTTTCGTAGGAATCACAGCCATCGTTGTAGAGCTCCAAGGTCACCTTGGGATCGATCTCTGCCCTTGCATGAGCAATCGCCGGAATTAGCAGCATCACCAAGGCAAGAATTGAGACTGACCTCGCGAAACCGAGATGTGAAATCGACTCCCGCAAATCCACGGTGTGTATCGGCAAGCTGAGCCTCCTCAATTCTCTTTCCCAACATTCAGGTGCTGAAGCAATGAAAGCGCTTGCCAAACCTTCGCCATCACGCCCTTCATTTCGTCGATCGAGCTCTTCTGGGCTGAGAACCTATAGAAATCGCAGACTTCTATGCACTCCGAAGCCAGCAATCCGGCCTTGTCTCCATCGCCCGAGCTGCTGATTATCCCGCCTACGGTCGTCGCAGATATTCCGGGTGTTGGCACGCCGAATCGGGCGCCGATATAGTCGATCAGCGATTTCGCCAGGAGCGAGTAGAACTCCTTTGGCTCATCCGGATTCATCCGAGTTTTGGCCTCTGAAAGCAGTCTGTATGCGTCCCTCTTTGCCGTTCTCAATCTCCTGTCGCCAAACAACTTCTCAGAGAGCGCGCCCTTGAAACAAAGCCCGATTGCCACAAGGCCGGGCAAGAGGACCAAGATCAGAGTGATCGCTCTCTTGTGTAGGTCCTGACGATAATCCTTGAACTCAGTCATCTTCGGCTTGATGAAGCGGATGTCGATGCCTGTCTGCTGGACGTCGGTTCTCTGTGTCAACGATGGAGTTTCCCCGGGCGATGCCACCTGGGCGGTACCTGTCACGGTCAATTTGATCGGGCGCGTCTTCGCCGTTCTATAGCGGCTTGTTTCCGGGTCGAAATAAGAAAATGCGAAAGCGGGGATAACATAGTCGCCGGGCTGGTTCGGGACGAGTACGAATTCGAAGGACTTGGTTCCGCGAATAGGTGAATCCTTCCTGCTTACGCTCTCCTTTATATTCGGCTCATAGACATCTAGGTGCTCAATGCTCGGCTTGGGGAGCTCTTGAATGGTCTTGACGTTGCCAGTCCCCCAGATCCTGACATTGAGCGTGGCTGATTTTCCGACCTCCAGTTCGCTCGGCTCGACAGAAGCGCTGATCGAGAATTGGCCCACCGCGCCCGAAAAATCGGGCGGCGCGCCATCCGGAAGTGGCTTGACGTTAATCGTTATCGGCTGCGTCTGAAGATTTCTCGGGCGTTCCACTCCCCGTCGGCCAAATGCAAAATTCGGCGAGAAGAAAGTATCGAGTGTGCATTTGAGCGACGCGGAGCCAATCGTAAGCTCGCCCGTTTTGGTCGGGAACAGGGCGGTCGAGATCTCCTCTACTCTGTATCGCTTGCCCTTTATAAGCGTGGCGTATCTCCGCCGGTTCTCGATGTCTTCCTTCCAGAAATTTGTGCACGTCGGCGCGGTGTAGTCTGCGGAGCCCAGATCGTGTCGTGAGAACAGTCTGAATGTCATCGTAAGCTGCTCGCCCAAATACACTTCTTTCTTATCTGCCGACGTCTCTATGAAGATGGTCTCGTCACCGGCCGTCTGAGGCGTGGGTCCTGCTGCATCCTGATCCCCTTGAGATGGCCCTTTTGCTTGCGGCCTGGATTGGTGCTCCAGAACTTCCACCTGAATCCGTTTGGTCGTGACCGTCTTGTCGTCGGCCTTGGCCCGAATGGGTGGAATAGAGAGAACGCCGACCTTCTCCGGCTGCAATATGTACTGGTAGGTCGCAGTGGCTTCCACTTGCATATTGATGATTGTCATGCTCTGCGACTTTGACTGCGATATTATCGAAAAATCGCTCGACATGTCAGGCAATTGTATCTCGCCGTCGATGCCCTTCGCAGTAATTATGAGCGTGATCTGATCGTCGATAAAGATGGTCTTCTCGCTGACAGATGCCTCGATTGAGCTCTGAGCCGACGCGCTTGAGGCCCCCGCAAGAAATAGGGCGAGAAATAACGCGAATGCCGCCGTCTGGCGATGTGCAATCAGTCGATCAAACACACTACCAGTCCTTCTCGACGGATGCCGAGTTGGCCTTCGCCTGATGGAGGTTCTTCTCGACCTTCTCCTCCTGCTGCTTGAGCGCCGCGAGTATCTGTTCGATTTGGTCCTTGGTCAACTCCTGGGGCTTCTGCATCTCTTTTTGCTCATCACCTTTTTCGGCCTGGTCTGCCGATTGCTCCTGCCTGTCCTGCTGCCCTTGTTGCTGCTTCTGCTCTTCGTTTTGCTCCTGCTCTTTATTCTGCTGCTGATCCTGCTGATCATTCTTCTCGCTGTTCTGCTGCTCACCGTCTTGCTGGTCTTTGTTCTGATCCTGCTGATCTTGCTCGCTCTGCTGGTTCTGGCACTGAGATTGCTCTTTTGTATGAAGCGCGATCTCGAGGTTGTATCTGGCTTCTTCGTCGTTGGGATCGATAAGCAGCGCGTTCTTGTAGGCCTCTATCGCTTCGTCGATTTGACCGGCTTTGAGCGACGCGTTGCCCAGGTTGTAGTTTGCACGACCTGCGAGCTCAGGCGGGGAATCCTGGGATGCCACTCGAAAGCCAGCGCGGGCGTCCTCAAAGCTCCCCTTCTTATAGAGGATATTGCTCATGTTGTACTGCAGTTCCAGCGAATCTGGCATATCCAGCTGTGCTGATGTAATCGACACGAGCGCTTCGTCCAGCTTGTTCTCTTTGTAGAGCTTGGCCGCTTGTTCGGCCAGTTGACTGGGCTCATCTTTCCAGGAGAGGCCCGACGTTATGGACCACACGAATATGAGAACCACGAAAACTCCTATTCTATTCGGGGAGTATCGCCTCATAATCCCATGTCGATTACCGCGCATTCAGGTCCATCCCATCAGTCTATTGAGCAGCGCGCCTTGCCCTTGTTGGCAGGCAATCCGCAATGATCAGAAATAATATAGCAAGCAGAAGCGGATACTGGAACCTCTCGTTGTAGATTGTGTAGGTCCTCGATTGCAGCTCCTTTGTCGCCATCTCAGAAATGGCGGTCCAGACAGGCGTGATCTCTCCTCGCTCGCCGGTAATCGGGACTATCTTCCCGCTCGTTAGGTCGGCAATTCTCGATAATCCAGTCAGATTGAGCCTGGACACAATGACACTCCCATCTCTGTCTTTTCTGTATTCCAGGAGACCTCCCTCTTCGGAACGAACTGGAAGCGGCGCGCCTTTGCCGGTGCCGATACCCAGGACGTGTATCACAACACCTTGTTCAGCGGCTTCCTTGGCTGCGGCGTCCAAATCCCCTGAATGGCTCTCGCCGTCCGAGAGAACGACTAGCGTTTTGTACTTTCGTTCATCTACAGCAAAAAGATTACTGGCCTTCTCGATTGCTGAGGGAAGCGCCGTTCCACCGACCTCGACCGACCCTACTTGAACACTCGATAGGAACATGGAGAACGCGCCATAATCCAGCGTCAGAGGGCACTGTACGCGCGCTCTGCCAGCGAAGACAACGAGCGCCACCCTATTGCCCTCGAGCCGCTCGAGCAGCTTCTGGATCTCCAGCTTCGCCCTCTCGAACCTGCTCGGCGCCACATCCTCGGCAGACATGCTCCTCGAAGTATCGAGAAGAAACACGACGTCAACGCCCTCGGCCTTCAGCTCGATGGTGCGCTCCCCGAGTCTCGGCCCGGCAAGGGCAACAAGCGTGAATGCGACGGCGCCGATATACAGCCCGGCCTTCAGTCTCTTTCTCTTGGGGTCAACAGAATCGGTGAGACGATTGAGAACGGGAGTGGCTGCGAAGCCGGACAGGATTCTCCTGCCGCGGTTTTCTGACCAGCGGTAGAGAAGCACCAGAAGGGCCACAACAAATGGTATCAAATATAGATAGAAAGGATCACCGAAGCCGCTATTTATCGACTCAGAGATTCTTTGAAATAAGTTGCCCATCACAACCGCCCGTTTCAGACGTCCTACAGATCCTGAATTCTCTTAGTCATACGTTTAACAAGCGATGGAGTAGAACTGTTCGGAAGGCCGATGCGCGCGCTCAGCGGTCTCTGCGTCAATCCGCGTCCTTCATGGAAAGCGAAATTCGACGCCTTTCGATATCGACGGATAGCACCTTTACAGAGACCTTCTGCCCTGCCTTTACTACATCTGCCGGGTTCTTGACGAAGCGGTTTGCCAGGTTGCTGATATGCACCAGCCCGTCCTGATGAACGCCTATATCGACGAATGCCCCGAACGCGGTGACGTTCGTCACGATCCCCGGGAGCTGCATGCCCTCCTCCAGGTCCTGCATCGTCATGACGCCCTCTTTGAACGAGAATATCTCGAAGCTCTTGCGCGGATCACGACCGGGGGCCGCGAGCTCTTTCAGGATATCATTCAGCGTCGGCAGGCCGATCGCGTCCGTGATGTACCTGTTTACATTTATCTTCCTTCGGAATTGCTCATCCCGGATGAGGTCCTTGATGGCACATCCGGCGTCCGCGGCCATCCTATCGACTATTCCGTAGCTCTCGGGGTGCACGCCCGAAGCATCGAGCGGATTCTTCGCATTCTGGATCCTCAGGAATCCGGCCGCCTGTTCGAAGGCCTTCGGCCCGAGTCGACTCACCTTGCTGAGCTCACGACGTGAGGCGAACGCGCCGTTCTGCGCACGATGCTCCACGATATTCTTTGCCAGCTGCGGGCCAAGTCCAGAGACATAAGAGAGCAACTCTCGGCTCGCGGTATTCAGATCGACCCCGACCTTGTTCACGCAGCTTATCACAACCTCGTCGAGGCTTCGCTTGAGCTCGGACTGATCAACATCGTGCTGGTACTGGCCGACGCCAATCGATTTCGGGTCGATCTTCACGAGCTCAGAGAGGGGGTCCATGAGCCTCCTTCCGATGGAGACTGCACTGCGGACTGTCGCATCGAGGTCGGGAAACTCGGACCTCGCAACGTCAGAGGTCGAATAGATTGAA